>JBDTCA010000308.1:0-4217 GCA_039923815.1 Caldimonas sp.
CCCCAAGGCGCTGACCGATCCGGAGCTGATCCTGACCCGCCTCAGTGCCGAGGGCTACGCGACGTCGAAGACCTTCGCCGGCGCCGATCTCGTCATCGTCAACACCTGCGGCTTCATCGACGACGCCGTCAAGGAAAGCCTCGACACCATTGGCGAGGCGCTGGCCGCCAACGGCCGCGTCATCGTGACCGGGTGCCTTGGCGCCAAGGGCGGCACCGACACCGGGGCCGGCAGCGGCAATCTGGTCCGGCAGATGCACCCGAGCGTGCTCGCCGTCACCGGCCCGCATGCCACCGATGAAGTCATGGCTGCCGTGCACCTGCATGTGCCCAAGCCGCACGACCCGTTCGTGGACCTCGTGCCGGCGCCGTCGGCGCTTCCGTCGATCGGCATCAAGCTGACCCCGAAGCACTATGCCTACCTCAAGATCAGCGAGGGCTGCAACCACCGCTGCACCTTCTGCATCATCCCGAGCCTGCGTGGCGACCTGGTATCGCGCCCGATCGGCGACGTGCTCTCGGAAGCGGCCGCGTTGTTCGAGTCGGGCGTCAAGGAGCTGCTCGTCATCAGCCAGGACACCAGCGCCTATGGTGTCGACGTGCGCTATCGCACCGGCTTCTGGAACGGGCGGCCGGTCAAGACGCAGCTGCTCGAGCTGTGTGAGCGACTGGCCGAGATCGCCGAGCCGCACGGTGCCTGGATACGGCTGCACTACGTGTACCCGTATCCGCACGTCGACGCCGTGCTGCCGTTGATGGCGACCGGCCGCGTCCTGCCTTATCTCGACGTCCCGTTCCAGCACTCGCATCCCGACGTGCTGCGCCGCATGAAGCGGCCGGCGAGCGGCGAGAAGAACCTCGAGCGGCTGGCGCGCTGGCGCGAGATCTGCCCCGAGCTGGTGGTTCGCAGCACCTTCATCGCCGGATTTCCGGGCGAGACCGAGACCGAATTCGAACACCTGCTCGACTTCATGCGCGAGGCACGCATCGACCGCGCTGGCTGCTTTGCGTATTCGCCCGTCGAAGGGGCCCTCGCCAACGACATCGCCGGCATGCTGTCCAAGGAACTTCGCGAAGAGCGCCGGGCCCGCTTCATGGCGGTGGCCGAATCGGTATCGGCGACCAAGCTCGGCGAGCGCGTCGGCGCGACGATGCAGGTGCTGATCGACTCCGCACCCGCACTCGGCCGCAAGGGCGGCTGGGGCCGCACCTATGCCGATGCCCCCGAGATCGACGGCCGCGTTCGGCTGCTGCCACCAGAAAAGGCGTCGAAGACGTTGAAGGCCGGCACCTTCACGCGAGCCCGAATCGTCGCCACCGAAGGCCATGACCTCGTCGGCGTGCCGATCTGAAGTGACTCCTCCAAAGCCCCCGATGAAAAAAGCACTGCTCCGCAGCACCTCGCTGATCGCCCACGCCTACCAACCGCCGACGGGCTTCGTCTCGTTGCAGCCTGCCATCCACAAGGCGTCGACGGTGGTCTTCGCGGACACCGCAGCCCTGCACGCAAGGGACTGGAAGGAAAAGACGGGCTACACCTACGGCCTGCACGGCACGCCGACCACGTTCTTGCTGGAGGAACGCATCGCCACGCTCGAAGGCGGCCTGCAGACGCTGCTGGTGCCGAGCGGCCTGGCCTCGATCACGCTGGTCGACATGGCGATGCTGTCGAGCGGCGACGAGGTGCTCATTCCCGACAACGCCTACGGCCCAGGCAAGGAATTCGCCCGACAGGAGCTGGCACGCTGGGGCGTGACTCATGCCGCGTACGACCCGATGGACGCGGCATCGCTCGAGGCCGCGATCACCCCCGCGACCCGGCTGGTCTGGCTCGAAGTTCCCGGCTCGGTGACCATGGAGTTTCCCGACCTCTCCGCGTTGCTGATGGTCACGCGCCGCCACGGCATCGTCACTGCACTCGACAACACCTGGGGCGCCGGCCTCGCCTTCGACCCGTTCTCGATCGGCAACCAGGGCATCGCACTGTCCGTCGACATCTCCGTTCAGGCGCTCACCAAATATCCCTCGGGTGGCGGGGATGTCCTGATGGGGTCGGTGACCACGCGCGACGAGGCCCTCCACCAGAGGCTCAAAGCCACGCACATGCGCTCCGGCTGGGGCATCGGCGGCAACGACGCCGAGCTTGTCCTGCGCTCGTTGCCGTCACTGCCGTTGCGCTACGAAGCGCAAGACCACGCCGGCCGCGCGCTCGCTCTCTGGTGGGCCGAGCGGCCCGAGGTGTCTCAGGTACTGCACCCGGCGCTCGCAGGTTCGCCTGGTCATGCGAACTGGCAGCGCCTGTGCGGCCAGGCCGCGGGCCTCTTCTCGGTCGTGTTCGACGAACGCTACGACCCGGCACAGGTGCACGCCTTCGTCGACGCATTGAAGCTGTTCAAGATCGGCTATTCGTGGGCAGGCCCGGTCAGTCTGGTCGTGCCTTATGACCTCGCCGCGATCCGGTCGAAGCCCGCCTGGCGCGGAACGCTGGTCCGTTTCTCGGTCGGTCTCGAAGCCGTCGGCGACCTCATCGACGACTGCCTGCAGGCGCTCGAGGCGCTGTCGTCGCCGGCGGGTTAGGCGGCGTCGGCTTCGGCTGGTGCTTCGCGTGGGCGCAGACTCAAACGCATCGTGAGAGGCTCGGGTGCCATCGTGAACGACAGCCGCTCCTCGGGCTCGCCGCCCGAGGCCGTGGCGACGCTGTCGATGTCGAAGCCTGTCAGCAGCACCGCCATCGCCATCTTGATCTCGAGCATCGCCAGCTGACGGCCGGGGCAGACACGCGGGCCAGCGCCGAAGGGGAGGGCGACACGGTTGATCGACGCGGCGACGTGGCCGCTCCGGCCCTCGAGCCACCGCTCGGGCATGAAGGCGAGGGCGTCGACGAAGAACTCGTCTTTGAGGCTGTCGGCGCGCAATGCACCCCAGACCAGCGTGCGCGCCGGCACGCGAACACCGGCAACGGTGGTATCGCGCAGGGCCTGCAGCACCAGCGAGGGCGCCACCGGTTTCAAGCGCATCGTCTCGTTGGCACAGGCCTCGAGATAGACGAGCGAAGCGAAGCGCTCGGGCGACCACTCCGCCATCGGTCCGGCGACACGGTCGATCTCGTCGCGCGCCTTCGCCATGCACCCGGGGTGGCGATGCAGCAACCAGACCATCCAGGCCAGGGTGTTCGCTGTGGTGTCCTCACCGGCCAGCAGCATCGTCATGACGTTGCCGGTGACCTCGGCGTCGGTGATGCCCGAGCCTTCGTCGTCAGCCGCCACCAGCATCGCCTCGAGCAGGTTGGTCGGTGCCGCGCGACGCTCGGCATCGGCCGCGAGGCGCCCGCGAGCCGCCGCCACGAAGCCGACGATGGCCGCGTTGACGGCGGCAACGCTGCGGTCGAGCTGGCGATCCGCGGCGGTCTTCCACCAGCGCCAGGTCGGGAAGGGCGCCAGCAGGCGGTGAAAGAGCGCCGGGAAGATCTTGTCGAGATGCTGCTGGATGACCTCTTCGTCGGACTCAAGGGTGTTGATCTCGGCGCCGAACGCCAGTCCGGACACCGCGTCGACCGTGAAGCGCATGAGGTCTCCCTGGAGATCGATCGAGCGCTTGTCGACCGCGGCCTGCCGCCACCTCCCGTCGAGCCGCGAGCACACCGCCACCAGCGAGGGAAAGTAGGCGCGCAGATGACGTGGGTCGAAGCCGGCCATGACCATCCGCCGCTGCCGCTTCCAGGCCTCGCCCTCGGCGCCGAAGACGCCAGCCGCGAGACCCATCTCGCGGCCGACGTGCTCCATCCGCGGCGTGCGCCGGAAGCCTTCGGGGCGGTCGCGAAGCACCGAGCTCATGGCGACGTGATCGGCAATCACCAACAACCGGTTGCGGCCGAGGCGGATCGTGAACATCGCACCGTAACGACGTGCCCAGGCCTCGACCTGCGCGTGCAACCGGAGCTTGTCGATCTTCAGCAAATGGCCCAGGACCGGCACGCCGGGCGGCGATGGCAGATCGTCGAGCTCCCGCGGCGCGGCAGGCACGCCTGCGGTCATGACGCGGTGCGGCTCTTCCCCGCCGTGACCTTGTGACGCATCAGCCGGCCTTTCTCTCGCTCCCAGTCGCGCTGCTTTTCGGTATTGCGCTTGTCGTGCTCGGCCTTGCCCTTGGCGAGAGCGATCTCGGCCTTGACGCGGCCGCCCTTGAAGTGGAGGTCGAGCGGCACGAGCGTGAAGCCCT
>JBDTCA010000309.1:0-3459 GCA_039923815.1 Caldimonas sp.
CTGACCTTGACGCCGAGCGCCGCGATCTTGGCGACGCCGGCGAGCGGGTCGGCTCCGGGGCTGGCCGCGGCCATCACGGCGTGGCCTAACGGGTCGTCGAGGCGAACGTAGATGCCCGGCTCGCCGCGAACCCGGTGGCCGGTGACACCCACCGCATCGAGCGTCTTCAACAGCGCCTGCTCGAGCCGGAACACGTATTCCTTGACATAGATGCCGAGCCGGCGCAGGTCGACCAGCGGGTAGGCGACGACCTGGCCTGGTCCGTGATACGTGACCTGGCCACCGCGGTCGGTGGGTACGACCGCGATGTCGCCGGCATCGCGCACGTGCTCGGCCTTGCCGGACAGGCCCTGCGTGTAGACCGGCGGGTGTTCGCAGAGCCAGATCTCGTCGCCGGTGTCGGTTGTGCGCGCCAGGGTGAAGGCACGCATGGCGTCGAACGCGAGGTCGTAGGCGACCGTGCCGAGCGGCTTGACGATCATGGCCAGCCCGGCGCGAGCCACCGCGTCACGTCAGAGCACGACCTTGACCAGCGGATGCGTGGACAGCGTGCGGTAGAGCTCGTCGAGCTGCTTGCGACTGGTCGCGGTGACGGTCACCGTGACACCGAGGTACTTGGCGCCGCTGCTCTGCCGGAGCTCGATCGTCGAGGCGTCGAACGCCGGGTCGAAGCGGCGCGCGATCTCGGTCACGGCGTGAACGAAGCCGTCGACGTTGCTGCCCATCACCTTGATCGGAAAGGCCGACGGGTATTCGATGAGCGATTTCTCGGCGGGAGATGGCTCAGCCGGAATCTCTTGCGGGATGTTTTCCATCGTCACGAGATGGGGATGCGCCGTGCCATGCCAAGGTGTGGTGATCAGGCGACCGACTGCTTCAGCTTCGCGCGCTGGTAGGCCTCGTAGAGCTTTGCGTAGACCGGCCCGGGCTTGCCGCGCAGGGCGCCGTGGCCGACGCTCTCGCCATCGAGCTGGGTCACGGGCAGCACCTCCTTGGTGGCGGAACTGAGGATGATTTCGTCGGCACTGGCGACCTCGGTCTCGGCGAGCGGTCGCAGGTTGTAGGCGATGCCGCACTCCTCGCAGAGCTCCCGGATCAGGTCGTAGCGAATGCCTTCGAGCACGTGCTCGCTTTTCGGTGGCCCGAGCAGCGCGCCCTCGTGCACGATCCAGACGTTGGAGGCCGACGCCTCGGTGAGCCAGCCGTCGCGGAACATGATCGTCTCGACGGCGCCGTGGTCCGCCGAGATCTGACGTGCCAGCACGTTGCCCAGCAGGGAGATGCTCTTGATGTCGGCACGCTCCCAGCGAAAGTCGCGAGCCGTCACGCAGGCCACGCCCTGGTGACGCTGTTCGCCCGTGGCCGCCTTCACTGCATTGGCCATCATGAACACCGTGGGCGTGAGGCCGACCGGCATCACATGGTCGCGCATCGCCACCCCACGCGTGACCTGGATGTAGACAAGCTGGTCGGTGACGCCACTGCGCTCGGCCAACGCTCCGATGAGCTTGCGGCAACGCTCCAGCCACTCGTCTCTGCCGTGCGGGTTGTTGATGCGCAGCTTGGTCAGGCTGCGGCCGAGCCGGGCCATGTGCTCGTCGAAGCGGAACAGCTTCTTGCCGTACACCGGCACGACCTCGTAGATACCGTCGCCGAAGACGAATCCGCGGTCGAGCACCGAGACCTTCGCTTCGGAGAGCGGGTGATATTCGCCGTTCAGGTAGCACAGCGTGTCGGGCAGGTGGGTCGTCATGGCGTCTCCGCGGATGGGCTGGATTGTCGTGGGCCGCTCATTTCACCCACAGCCGGATGGCGTCCCAGGCGCGGCCGAAGATGCCGGCCTCTTCCACCGGCTCGAGCACGACCAGCGGCACTTCCATGATCGGGCTGCCGCCGGCGGTGCCGACGAGGATCTTGCCGACGCGCTGGCCCTTGGTCAGCGGTGCCACCAGCGGGTCGGTGCGTTCGATCTTGGTCTGCAGCTTGGCGCCGTCGCCGCGCGGCACGCTGACGAACACGCCGGCCGCCGGGCCCAGCGCGACGGTGTTCAGCTTGCCCTTCCAGACCGGCGTCGTGACCATGGCCTTGCCGTCGTCGAAGAGGCGCACCGTCTCGAAGGCCTGGAAGCCCCAATTGAGCAGCTTCTGGCTCTCGTTGGCGCGCGACTCCATCGAGGTGGTGGCGAGCACCACGGTCATGATGCGGCGCTTGCCGGCGCCGCCGTGGGCACCGAGGTTCGGGAACTCGCGCTGTGCGGTGGCGAGCAGGCAATAGCCGGCGCCGTCGGTGAATCCGGTCTTCATGCCGTCCACCGTCGGGTCGCGGCGCAACAGCAGGTTGCGGTTCGGCTGGGCGATGCGGTTGTAGGTGTAGTCCTTGATCGAGTAGTACGGGAAATACTCCGGGAAGTCGCGAACTATGTGGGTGGCGATGGCGGCCATGTCGCGCGCGTTGCTGCGGTGGCCCGGCTCGGTCAGGCCGGTCACGTTCTTGAAGGTGGTGTTCTTCAGACCCCAGGCCTGAGCCTGCCGGTTCATCATGGTCACGAACGCGTCGACGCTGCCACCGACCGCCTCGGCGAGCGCCACCGACGCGTCGTTGCCGCTCTCGACGATGACGCCCTTCAGCAGCTCGTCGACCTTCGGCGTCATCGTCGTGTCGATGAACATCAGCGAGCCGCCGCCCTTTCGCTCCGCCCAGGCGAGCTTGGAAACCGGCACCGGCTGCTCGAGAGTCAGCTTCTTGTCGCGCAGCGCCTGAAAGACGATGTAGGCGGTCATCAGCTTGGTCAGCGACGCCGGGTCGGCCGAGGCATCGGCATCGCGCTCGGCGAGCGTCTGGTGCGTCGTCAGGTCAAGGACGATGTAGCTCTTGGCGGCGACCTCGGGCGGCTGCGGCGCCTGGGCGGCGCTGGCAGCGGCGAAGGCGAGCAGAAAGACGGCGACGACGCCGCGCGGCGAGGAACGGGAAAGACGCATGGGAGGGGTGCCGTTGAGGGGCTTGGGATGGGAAGAAGCGGTCAGACCGCAGCGAGATCGTGCAGTTCACGCACGATGACCTTTTTCAGCAGGACGATCTGGCCATGGAAGAAATGGCCGACGCCGGGAAAGACGATGACCGGGAGATTCTGCGGCCTCGCCCAGGCCAGCGTCGCCGCGAGCGGGACGACGTCGTCGCTCTCGCCGTGGATGACGAGCGTGTCGGCCGGAACCGCAGGGACTGCCTGCTTCTCGGTCGAGGGGCCGACCAGGACGAGCCGGCGCGGCGGATCGCCGGCGCCGAGCCGGTGCAGCATCTCGGCCGCGACGTAGCCACCGAAGGAAAAGCCGGCCAGAAGGTACGGCAGCCCGGAGAACTCTTCGCTGCCGCGCCAATATGCCGCGACGGCGAGCGCATCGTCGATCTCGCCGCGTCCGTCGTCCCAGGTGCCTTCCGATGCGCCGACGCCGCGAAAGTTGA
>JBDTCA010000310.1:0-2597 GCA_039923815.1 Caldimonas sp.
CGCGGCGCGTGAAGGTCGTGAGCAACACGGCCGTCGCTCTCGACGGCCGCATCAACACCCGCGAGAAGCGCTTCACCTTCTTCGGCAGCGCCCGCGACCATGCCCGCATGAGCCAGCTTCGCAGCGAAGCCGACGCGGTGCTCGTCGGCGGTGCCACCTTCCGCAACTGGCCTCATGCCGCGTTGCCCGACGACGCCGATCGCGCGGCAGCCGTCGTGCGGCCCTGGAACGTCGTCGTGACGCGCTCGCTCGCGGTGCCGCTCGACTCCGGATTCGTCACCGAGACGCGCGTCCGGCCGCTGTTCCTGACGCGCGCCGCGTCGGTGCCGGCCGGTCTCGCGGCCGACTTCGAAGGCTGGGCCGGCGAAGGCGACCCGCCGGTGGCGTGGATGCTCGAGCGTCTCGCCGGGCGCGGCATCGAGCGCCTGCTGGTCGAGGCCGGTGGCGACCTGCTGTTCCAGTTCCTCGCCGCCGACGCCATCGATGAGATGCACGTCACGCTCTGCCCGCTGGTCGTCGGCGGCCCGGCACCGTCGCTGGCCGACGGCCCGGGGTTCGACAGCGCCCACCTTCGTCGCCTGACGCTGCTCCGCTGCGACGTCGTGGGCGACGAGGTCTTCCTGCACTACCGCAATCGACGCGAACTCCGTGAAGGCGGCGTCGGCACGTGATGACGATGGCGTGCCTGCAGTCGGCACCCGCGGTCGGGCCGGCGGCGTGACGGGCTGGCGAGGTGCTGCCGTGGCCCTGCTGGCTGCGGCGGCATCGTTGGCAGCGTCGGCGCAGGAGCACGTCTCGTTTCCGAGCCTCGACGGCGCCGGTAACGCACCGGTCGTGCTGACCGGCTTCTTCTTCGCGGCGCCGGCCGCGACGGCATCGGAGCCGGCACCGGTGGTGGCGATGTTCCACGGCTGCAGCGGCCCATACGACCGCACCGGCGCGCTCGGCGCACGGATGCGCGACTACGTGACCCTGTTCAATAGCCTCGGCATGCATGCGCTGGTCGTCGATTCGCTGACGCCGCGCTACGAGAAGGAGATCTGCACACAACGCATCGGCAAGCGGCGCATCACCCAGGCCAATCGCCGGCTCGACGCTCTCGGCGCCATTGCCTACCTTGCCGAACGCCGCGATGTCGACCGCGCCCGCATCGGCCTCGTCGGCTGGTCGAACGGTGGCAGCACGGTGCTGGCGGCCACCAACCTGCGCCATCGCGACGTCGCCGCTGCGCTCGTCAAGCCGGCCTTCGCGGTCGCCTTCTATCCCGGCTGCGAGTCGGACCTGAAACGCGGCTACGAGCCGACGGCGCCGCTGCTCGTGCTGGTCGGCCAGGCCGACGACTGGACTCCGGCCGCGCCGTGCTGGGCCATGGTGCGGGCGTCGACCGAGCCGAAGCCGGAACTGGAAGGCTACCCGGGCGCCTTCCACGGCTTCGACAGCGACGCGCCGGTGCGCTTGCGTACCGACGTGCCGAACGGTGCCGTGCCCGGGCACGGCGTGCACGTCGGCGGCAACGCCGCCGCCTATCGCGAGAGCCGCGAGCGCCTGCTCAGGTTCCTGCGCGAGCGCTGATCAGCGGGCGGCGGCCCAGAACACGGCACACCAGCCGCGGTCGTCGGTCCAGCAGCGCGGCGTGGCGAAGCCGGCTTCGACCAGCAAGTCGGCAAAGCCGTCGACCGTGTACTTGCACGAGTTTTCGGTATGGATGCGCTCGCCGGTCGCGAAGTCGCGGCCACCTTCGGGCCAGGTCACGCTCAGCGCCTGCCGTGCCTCGAGGTGCATCTCGATGCGCGAGGCTTCGGCGTCGTAGAAGGCAACGTGGCGCCACTGGCGTGGCTCGAAGTCGCTGCCGACCAGGGCGTTGAGGTGGCGCAGCGCATTCAGGTTGAAGGCGGCGGTGACGCCGAGCGCGTCGTCGTAGGCAGCTTCGAGCACGGCATGCGGCTTGACGAGGTCGACGCCGATGAGCAGCCCGCCACCCGTCGCCCTGGCGCGCAGGCGGCCGAGGAAGCCGAGCGCATCGTCACGCGTGAAGTTGCCGATGCTCGAGCCCGGATAGAAGAACACCGGGCGTTCGGTGCCCATCACTTGGCGAGGCAGTTCGAGCGCGCTGGAGAAGTCCTGGCCGAGACCGGCGACGTCGAGATTCGGGTGCTCGCGCTGGACCTGGCGCAAGGCGTCATGCAGGAATTCGACCGAGATGTCGATGGCGACATAGCGGGCCGGCTCGAACAAGGGAAAAAGCGCGCTTGCCTTGGCGCAGTTGCCGGCGCCGAGATCGACGAAGGTCATGCCGGCGCCGATCTCGTCCGCCATCGCCGCACCGTGCTGCCTGAAGATCGCCGCTTCGGTGCGTGTCGGGTAGTACTCGGGGAGCTCGGTGATGGCTTCGAAGAGTTTCGAACCGAGCCGGTCGTAGAAGAACTTGGGCGCCACGCTGGCCGGCCGCGCCACGAGCGATGCACATGCGGCTGCGCGCTCGGCCGGCAGGTCGGCGAGCCAGGTCTGGATGAAGCGTGGCGATCGGGTCTCGGGCATCGGGAGTCTCACTGTCGTCAGGCGGGTCGACCCGGCAAGGCGCACCTTACCGCGGCTTC
>JBDTCA010000311.1:0-3123 GCA_039923815.1 Caldimonas sp.
GCACGCCGGGTGTCCGTATCTCGGCGATCACGAACGACGGCCGCGCCGTCGAGATCCTCAACGAGCCCGGCAACTTCGCCGTCACGCGGATGGGCGCGGCCGCCAAGACGCGCCAGCTGCAACCCAACCTGTACGAGATGTCGTGGTCGCAAGGCGGCAGCACGGTCACCGTCCAGCTGCGCATGATCAGCATGCCGGGTGCGGCACCGGCACCGCGTGCGGCAGGGGTCGCGGCACCGGTCACGACGGCCGGCTTGCGCGGCGCGAAACTCCCTGCCGTCGTTGTCGGTCTCGAGCCGCAGGCGCCTGTACCGTCGCCTGCGGCTGCGGCTTCCGGAGCCCGCTCATGACGCGTCGCGCGCTCGTGCCCCCGGCCTACTTCGGCAAGCTGAAGTCGCGCGGCGATTTCGTCCGCAGCGGTAGCCAGCCGACGCTGATCCGCACGCTCGACGACTGGCTCAGCCAAGGCATCGAGCTGATGTCGGCCGACCCGCGCTGGAAGGAGATCTACGACCGTAGCCCGAGCGCGCACTTCGCGTTCTTCTCGGCGTCCAGCCAGCGCGCCATCGCCGGCCATCTCGCGGCCAGCGCCGACGCGTCGGGGCGACGCTTCCCGTTCGTGGTCGCCGGAGCGTTCGACGTCGCCGAACCACTGGCGTTCCTGCCCTGCGCGCCGATGGCGCTGAGCCGCCTCTGGGCGCGCTTCGAGCAATCGGTACAGAACGTCTGCGCCGCGGAAGACGCCACCGCACTGCTGGCCGAGATCGCGCAGGTCGAGGTCGAGCTCGACGTCGAGGCCGGCGCCTACGAAGCCAGCATGCGCGACTTCATCGAGCTGCAGACGATGTCGTCGCTAGAAGGCATGCTGCGTAGCGCCGGCCACCAGATCGACCTGCGCCAGGCACTGCTGGCGATCGGCCTGCTCTTGCAACCGGTACTCGGCAGCACCGGCGTTTCCCTGAAGAAGGGCTTGCGGCTGCCGCTTCCCTCCGATCCGCTGTACCGGCCACTGGTGGCAAGCTTCTGGCTCGAACTGATCGTGCCCTTCCTGCGCCGCCTCGACCTCGAGATCGCGCTGTTCCTGCCGCGCCGCGGCGGCGCACCGGCACAGTTCCTGGCGATCGGCTTCAGCGGCGGCTCGGCGGCGCACCTGCACGCGGTGCTCGACGCCGACGTGGCAGCGGATGCCTTCATCGACCCGTCGCCCGCCGAGTGGGTCGAAGACCAGGTCCGCCAGGATTACGCGGTCACCAAGCTGTCGAGCTACCTCGTGCAGTCGCAGCTTTCGCTGCGCCAGGCGATGGCGACGTTTCGCGAAACCTTTCTCGGCGAATGATCATGGCGATCCTGTCTCGAATCGAGCGGGTGCTCTTCGCCATGCCGCTTGCCGCTGCAGCGGCCGGAGCCCTTGCGGCTACGCCGGCTGTCGCCGTACCGGCGCCTGGGCAGGTCGTCGTCTCCGGCACCGTGCCCGACGAAGCCACTCGGCAATCGGTGCTGACCAAGGCGCGCGCGGTCTTCGGCGTCGACCGTGTCGTCGATCAGCTCGGTGTCGGCAACCTGATCGCGCCGGCGAACTGGTCGAACTATCTGCAGGGCGTCATCACGCCCGATCTCAAGCAGGTCAACCACGGCCAGATCAGCATCAGCGGCAATGTCATCGATATCAAGGGCGAGGTCGGCAACGAGGCGGTTCGCCAGCAGATCGTCAGCGAGATGTCGACGCGGCTGAACAAGACTTACACCGTGCGCAACGGGCTGCGGGTGGTCGCGGCGGGGCAGGACCAGATCGACCTCGCGATGGCCAGTCGCACCATCGAGTTCGAGCCCGGCAACTCCAGCCTCACCGCATCGGGCCGGCAGACGCTCGAGCTGCTGGCACCGCTGCTGCTGCGCCTCGGCGGCCGCAGCTTCGAGGTGACCGGCCACACCGACGGGGTCGGGTCACGGCCGCAGAACATCGCGCTGTCCGCCGCGCGTGCAGATGCGGTCAAAACCTTCCTAGTTGGCAAGGGCATTGCGGCCGACAAGATCTCGACTTCGGGCGCAGGTCCCGATCGGCCGCTCGCAGCCAACGACACGCCCGATGGGCGGGCGCGCAATCGCCGGATCGAGTTGCGCGTCGTTCAGTAGAGGCGCCGGCCGCTACTCCGCCGTTGGCGGTGTAGGCGCCACGCCGAGCAGCTCCTCGATCTGAGCCAGAACCCCCTGGTCCTTCACGACCGAACGCAGCCATTCGTGCAGCGGCATCTCGCCCCACTGCGCACCGCGCTCGGCGAGGTAGGCGACGGGGCTGTGCGGCTCCGTGCGACGAAAGAAATCGGCGACGGCGCGCAGTTGCCTGAGCGCGTCGGCACGGGTGCGCAACGCGCCTGTCGGTAAGGCAGCTCCATCGGCCGGGCCCGTCGTGTTGTCAAGCGTTTGCGCTGCAATCTCGGCATCGGGCGCCAGCTGCCTGATACCGTGGACGGCGTCTTCGAGGGCACGGCGCGCGGCGCTGAACCCGGGACCGTCGTCGCCAAGCTTCACGTCGGCAAGGGTCTGCAGGCGCTCGAGCGCCCGTAGCGCGCGCTGCGCCGCAGCGAGGTTGGTGGTGAAGAAGGCCGAGGACGTCGCACGCCTGGCGCCAGCGATGTCCTCGGGCATGAGGAGGGACACGACAGAGCTCGTGTCGTCGGCCGGTACCGCGCCGGCGCGGCCGTTGGCCTGCGCGGCAGCCATGTCGCGCAGCGAGAAGCCACGAGCGTCCGTGCGGAGGACTGGGATCTGGCTGGCGAGCTCCTGCACTTGCGACAGCAGCCAGCGCAGGTTGTCGCTGCGCTCCTCGGTGTCGCCATCTGTGTCGATGCGTGGATAGAGCTCGTCCCAGTAGCGCTCGCATAGTGCAGCGCAGAGGTCGAGCCCGACAGCCATTCCCGCGTAGCCGTCGACCTTCGCGCAAGCCTCAGTGAACCAGGCGGCGACGCGAAGATCTTTGCTCCGCTGGGCCAGCACCTTCTCGCAGGCCGACTGCACGGCGGGCCAGTCGGCTACCTTCAGCGCCGTCACCCATTCACCCTGGTCGAGCGTGGGATCGTCGGCCCGGCGCAAGTCCTGAATGGCGTCGAGCTCGGCGCTGAACGA
>JBDTCA010000312.1:0-2653 GCA_039923815.1 Caldimonas sp.
CGATGCCCGCCTTGCAGGCCTCGAGGTGCACGATGTAGAAGAGCGCGATGTACGAGATGATCGCCGGCAGGAAGGCGCTCTTGACGATCTCCGAATACGGCACGCCCACGTACTCGGCCATCAGGAACGCGGCTGCGCCCATCACCGGCGGCATGATCTGGCCGTCGACGCCGGCGGCCACCTCGATCGCGCCGGCCTTCTCCGGCGTGTAGCCGACCCGCTTCATCAGCGGAATGGTGAAGGTGCCGCAGGTGACCACGTTGGCCACCGACGAGCCCGAGATCATGCCCATGAGGCCGGAGGACACGACCGCCGCCTTGGCCGGCCCGCCGCGCATGTGACCGAGCAGCGCGAACGCGACCTTGATGAAGTAGTTGCCGGCGCCGGCCTTCTCGAGCAGGGAGCCGAACAGCACGAACAGGAAGATGTAGCTCGCCGAGACGCCGAGGGCGACGCCGAACACGCCTTCGGTGCTGAGCCAGAAATGCGAGACCGCCTTGCCGAGCGACACGCCCTTGTGGGCGATGACGTCGGGCATGTGCGGGCCGGCGAACGCGTAGCCGAGCATGAGCAGGGCAATGATCGCGAGCGGCGGGCCGACGACCCGGCGCGTGGCTTCGAGCAGCAGCACCATGCCGACCACGGCGGCCACGGTGTCCATCGTCGTCGGCAGGCCGGGGCGGGTCGCGAGCTCGCGATAGAACAGGAACAGGTAGGCGCCACAGAACGCCGCCACGGCAGCGAGCACCCAGTCCTGCAACGGGATGCGGTCGCGTGGCGAACGCTTCGCGAACGGGAACGCGAGGTACGCCAGGAAGAGGCCGAAGCCGAGGTGTAGCGAGCGCATCTCGGTCGAGTTGAGAACGAAGACGTTGAAGGTGAACGGCAGCGGCGACGCGTACCAGAGTTGCAGGAGCGACCAGGCCAGGCAGGTCCAGGCGACCACGCGCGCCGGCAAGCCGGTGGGCATGCGCCCGCCGAGGTCGGCTTCCTGGACGAGATTGGCCGCGGCGGCCACGGTGCTGTCGATCTTGGTGGTCATGAGGTCCCGATTTCGACAAGTCGTTCGATGATGGTTCGCATCTCGCCGTCACTCAGGGGCACGAGTTCCAGCACCAGACACCCCTGCCCAATGGCGTGCTCCATCACCCGGATCTGTGGACGGCTGTCTTGCAACGCACGGGCCAGCGACGCGGCGCTCAGCCAACCCGCGGCGGCGTCGACCCGAAGGACGACACGCGAGAACGGCATTCCCACCGGATCGGGCAGTGCCGAAGCGGCGATTCCTGGCAAGGCGCCTGCGGCCTCCACGAACCAGCGCACCTTGCGCTCCTGTTCTTGCCGCCAGGCGTCGAGGTCCAGCTCGCGACGCTCCTCGAGCGCTGCCAGCACGCCGGCGATGCCCTCCTTCGTTGCCTTCATCGCACGGCCGATGCCGCGCTCGTGAGCGCGGCAGGCCTGCACGAGCGCGGCCCGCCCGACGATCAGCCCCGCCGTGGGCGAGGCCAGGTACTTGTGGGCGCTGACGAGCACGAGATCTGCGCCGGTGGCGAGCAGCGCGTCGAGGCGCAGGTCCTGCGCCGCACCGTCGATGATCGCCGGCACGCCGTGCTCATGCGCCAGGGCGAAAGCGTCAGCGAGATCGAGCGGCTCGCCCTGCACCAGCCGCGACGACACCAGCAACAGGCAGGCCGTGCCTTCAGCCGCGAGTGCACATCGCAGGTCGTCGAGCGTGCACGCCGTGGCATGGCCGGCGAGCAGGGGCGTGGCGCCCGCCAGCCGCACATCGGTGAGGATCGGGTGGCCATAGTCGACCGCATGGGGCGCGGGAATGACGACGCGGTTCGGCATGCCGCCCGAGTCGGGCAGCGCCGAGACGGCGTCGTCGGCCGCGCCAGCCATCGCGGCGGCCACCGCGAGCGTGATGCCCGCAGCGACGCAGTGCGTCACCGCAGCCGCCTCGGCGCCGGTCATCGATGCGACGAGATCGCTGACCGCGGCCTGCAACTCGTCGACGACGACGAACTCGCCCAGGACCTCGGCCACCGCCCGCGCCACGAAAGGCGAGGAGCGCGACACACCGAGCGGTGTGTACGTGCCCCTCGCGTTGATGACGCGGGTCAGGCGCCATCGTTCGTGCAGGCTCATCGGCTCGATGGCTACTTCACCCAGCCCTTTTCCTTGTAATAGCGCAACGCGCCTTCATGGAGGGGCGCCGAGAGGCCGTCCTTGATCATGTTCTTGGCATCGAGGTGCGCGAACGCCGGGTGCAGCTTCTTGAACTCGTCGAGGTTCTCGAACACCGCCTTGGTGATCGTGTAGACGACGTCGGGCGAGACCTTGGCGGAGGTCACCATCGTGGCGAGCACGCCGTAGGTCGGTGTCGGGTTCGGGTTGCCGGCATAGATGCCGCCGGGGATCGAGACCTTGGCGTAGTACGGGTGCTTGGCGACGAGCCCGTCGATGGCCGCGTCGACCAGCGGCACGAGCTTGGCGCCGCAGGTCGTCGTCGGATCCTGGATGTTCGCCGAGGGATGGCCGACGCCGTAGAAGAAGGCGTCGATCTTGTTGTCGCACAGGGCCGGGCCGTGCTCGTCGGCCTTCAGCTCGGAAGCGAGCGCGAAGTCCGACAGCTTCATGCCTTCGGCGGCGA
>JBDTCA010000313.1:0-6863 GCA_039923815.1 Caldimonas sp.
AGACCGAACTGCTCGGCCAGGCCGATGAGGAGCGCGCCGATGGCAGCGCCGACGACGCTGCCCATGCCGCCGACGATGACGACGACGAGCGAGGCGAGCAGGTAGCGGGTGTCCTCGCCGGGCGAGATCGAAAGCGCCGTGCCGCCGACGACGCCGGCCAGGCCCGCCAGACCGGCGCCGATCGCGAAGGTGAGGGCGAAGACGAGCTGGACGTTGACGCCGGAGGCGGCGAGCATGCCGCGGTCATCGACGCCGGCACGGATCATCATGCCGATGCGCGTCTTGGCGAGCAGCAGCCACAGGCCGACGCCGATGACGATCGAGGCGAGCAGCACCATCAGCCGGTAGGTCGGAAACTTCTCGACCAGCGGCAACACAGTCGAGCCGTAGATCCATGCCGGCGGGTCGAAGGTGTAGATCTCCGCCCCCCAGGTCCAGAGCATGAGGTCGGCGAGCACGATCGACAGGCCGATGGTGACGAGCGTCTGGCGCAGGTCCTGGCCCTGCATGTGGCGGAACACGAGCAGCTGCATGACGAGGCCGAGCACTGACGAGGCCAGGAAGCCCGCCATCACGGCCAGGACCCACGACCCCGTGTGGTCGCCGACGAACCAGCCGACGTAGGCACCGAACAGGTAGAGCGACCCGTGCGCGAGGTTGACGTTTCTCATCAGCCCGAACACCAGCGTGAATCCGCTCGCGACCAGGAAATAAAGCGAAGCCAGCGTCAGGCCGTTGAGCAGGGTCTTGAAGAAGAGCGACGGATTGTCGGGAACGGCCCAGGCGGCGAAGACCACGACGGGCGCACCGAACAGGAACCAGAGCGCGGCCTGCTTTCTGGTCATGCGCGCGCTCGCAGCGGCTTCGTCATGCGGCCCGGCTCCATGCGCGCTGCGACGCGACTTCGGGTTGCTTGGCGAAAACGCCGTCTTTCATGACTGCGAGGATCCGCTTCGGGTCGCGCAGGATGCTCAGGTTGGCGAGCGGGTCGCCATCGACGAGAAGCAGGTCCGCCAGGTAGCCGTCCTTCAGCAGGCCGAGATCGTTCGGCTTCATCATGATCTGGCCGCCGTAGAGGGTGGCCGACTGGATCGCCTCCATCGGTGTGAAGCCCAGATACTTGACGAAGAATTCGAGGTCGCGCGAGTTCTGGCAATGCGGCGTGAACGCAAAACCGTAGTCGCCTCCGGGCAGCACGCGGATGCCGCGCTTGTGCATCTTGGCGAGCGAAACGCAGGCGGCATCCCACTCGATCTGGTAGCCCATCTGGGTGGCCATCGCCTTGGTGACGCCATAGGCCTCGGCCTCGTTCAGCATGGCGTAGAGGATGGCGATGCCGGGGGCCACGAAGACACGGTCTTTCGCGGCTTCGAGCATGTCGAGCGCTTCTTCATCGACGAAGCTGGCGTGATAGATCAGGTCGATGCCGTGGCGCAGCGCCTGCTTGACGCTGTCGGAGCTGCGCGCGTGGGCAATGCCGCGCTTGCCGCGGATCTTCACCTCGCGCATGGCCGCCGCGACCTCCTCGTCCAGCATCCAGGTCGTCTCGGAAGGCGACTGCGGCGTGAAGTTGTCGCCGGAGAGGTTGAGCTTGATCGAGTCGACGCCGTACTTCAGGAACAGGCGCACCGCCTTTCGCATCTCGTCGGCGCCGGAAACGTTGACGCCGAAGCTGAACTCGGGGAAGGGCAGGTGCGGCAGCGTCTCGTCGCCGAGGCCGCCGAGTACAGTGATTTCCTGGCTGGCGGCCAGGTAGCGCGGACCGGGGATCTGGCCGGACTCGATGGCGTTACGGATCACGACGTCGAGTCGCGGCTTGGCGCAGGCCGCGCCGACGCACGAGGTGAAGCCGGCTTCAAGGTAGCGCCGGGCGACGGTGCGGCACCAGAGCACGTGCTCCTCGAGCGGCATGGTCTGGATGGCCGATAGCGTCGCTGCGTCGTTCCACGAGAAATGGGTGTGTGCCTCGCACATGCCGGGCATCAGGGTCGCGCCGGCGCCGTCGATCACGGTCGCGTTGCCCGGCGAGATCGGTGCCGTGCTCCGGCCGACCTGGCGGATGCGGTTGCCCTGCACGAGCACGCTGCCGCTGTACGGCAGGGCACCGGTGCCGTCGAGGATGCGAACGTTGGTGAAGACCACATCGGCCATGTCGTTCTCCTCAGGCGGCCCAGCGGGTCGGAACGGTGTTGAAGGCGGTGCGCGAGGACCGTGCCGGCGGCGCGCGGTGAAATTCGCCGTCTTTCATGACGGCCAGGATGCGCGCCTTGTCCTGCAGGACGGTGATGTCGGCGAGCGGGTCGCCGTCGACGAGCAGGATGTCGGCAAGATAGCCCTCGCGGATGTAGCCGAGCACCTTGCCCATGCGCATCATCGGCCCGCCCCAGGCAGTTGCCGAGAGCAGCGCTTCCATGGTGCTCATGCCGACGTACTTGACGAAGTACTCGAGGTCTTTCGCGTTGGTGCCGTGCGGCGTCCATGCAAAGCCGTAGTCGCCGCCGGGCAGGATGCGGATGCCGCGCTTCCTCATCGCCCGCATGCTCTCGACCGCCGCCTCCAGCTCTCGGTGGTAGCCCATCTTCTTCGTGACTTCGGGGGTCAGGCCCCACTCGCTGGCATGGTGGCTGGTGTTGATGAGCCAGGCCAGTCCGGGCGCCACGAAGTGCTCGGTCTTCTTCGCCTCGAGCATGTCGAGGGCTTCGGTGTCGGTGAAGCTGGCGTGATAGATGACTTCGATGCCCTGCTTCACGCACTCCTTGATGGCCCAGGTGGAGCGGGCATGGGCGGCGACGCGCTTGCCCCAGGCCTTTGCCTCCTGCACGCAGACGGTGATCTCCTCGGTCGTGAACTGGCTCATCTCGCTCGGCATGCCGGTGATCGACTCGCCCGAGAGATTGATCTTCACGGAGTCGACGCCCCACTTGGCCATCATCCGCACACAGCGTCGCATTTCCTCGGCGCCGCTGACGATGGCGCCAAACGCGAACTCGAGCTGGGGCAGGTGCGGCTGGGTCGAGTCGCCCAGGCCGCCCGGCAATGTGATCTCCTGGCCGGCGGCGAGATAGCGCGGACCGATGATGGTGCCGTCGTTGATGGCGTTCCTGATGACGACGTCGAGCCGGGGCTTGGCGGCAGCAGCGCCGACGCAACTGGTCCAGCCCATGTCGAGGTAGCGCTCGGCGACCTCGGCGCACCAGAGGATGTGCTCCTCGGGCGGCATGCGCTGGATGGCGTCGAGGGTCGGCTGGTCGTTCCAGGAAAAATGCGTGTGGGCCTCGACCATGCCCGGCATCAGGAACGCGCCGGCGCCGTCAATCACCTGCGCGCCCATGACGGGGGCCGAACGCGCACCGTAACCGGTCTTGACGACGCGCGAGATCTTGTTGCCCTGCACGAGCACGTCGCCGGTGAACGGCGCCTCGCCGCCGCCGTCGAAGATGCGCACATTGGTGAAGAGAACGTCGGCCATCGTCAGCTCCTTTCGCTCGTTCCGGCAATCGCTCTCGCGTTCGCGGACAGAAATTCACGCAGCTCGCGCTGGCACTCCTCGGCCTTCTCGACGGGCGTCCAGTGGCCGCAGCGCGGCAGCACGACGACGCGCGTGCTGCGGGCGCCATGCAGCCTGTCGGCCATCGAGCGCACGGCCTGCGGAGGCGCCACGCCGTCTTCGTCGCCGGTGACAAGCAGCACCGGCGCCTCGATCTTCTCGACCGCCGCGGCCGGCGCCGAAGCCAGCGCCTCGCAGCTGCGCGCGTAGGCATCGCCGTCCTGGCGCATCAGGCTCTCGCGCACGAAGGCGACAGCGAGCGGCTGGCGCTGGCGGGTCTCGGCCGAGAGCGCAGCACCCAGCAACGCCTCGGTGATCTCGTGCATGGCCGGTGCGCCACCACGCGCCTTCGCCGCGCGGGCCTTCATGGCCGTTCGCGCACCGTCGGGCGGTTCGATCAGCGGTCCGAAGAGGGCGACGCTCGCCACCAGCTTCGGGTGCGCGGCGGCGACGTGCTGGCAGACGATGGTGCCCATCGAGTGGCCGAGCCAGTGCGCGCGGGCGACGCCGAGGCGTTCGCAGGCCGAGAGCACCGCCTCGACGTGGCCGGAAATCGTGAGCTCGCCCTCGACGCGCTGCGACCGCGCGCTGCCGGGCAGGTCGATCCGGATCACGCGGTGCCGGGCCAATGCCGGCATCAGCGGCGTCCAGGTGTTGGAGCTGCCGCCGAGGCCGTGCACGCATACGACGGCGGGGCCTTCGCCTTCCTCTTCCACCGCGACGCGGCCGATCCAGTGAAACGTCATCGCGTCATTCGACCTGGTTCTCGATCACGCCGAGACCGTCGATCTCGATGCGGACCACGTCGCCGTGCCTGAGCCACTGCGGCGGTGTCAGGCCCATGCCGACGCCGGCCGGCGTGCCGGTGGCAATGACATCGCCCGGATGGAGCGTGATGCCGCGGGAGCACGTCTCGATCAGCGACGGGATGTCGTGGATCAGGTCTTTGGTGGAGCCATCTTGTCGGAGCGCGCCATTGACCCAGCCACGCACGCGCGTCGCCTGGCCATCGAGTTCGTCGGCGGTGACGATCCACGGGCCCATCGGGCAGAAAGTGTCGAAGCTCTTGCCGAGGTCCCACTGCTGGTGGCGCATCTGCACGTCGCGGGCGGTGACGTCGTTGACGATCGTGTAGCCGAACACGTGATCCATGGCGCGCGAGCGGGCAATGTCGCGGCCGCCACGGCCGATGACGACGGCGAGCTCGGACTCGTAATCGATCTGAGTCGAGGCGGTGCTGGCCGGCAGACGGATGGCGTCGTGAGGGCCGATCACGCACTCTGCGAACTTGCTGAACACGATGGGCCAGGCGTCACGCTCGGGCATGCTCTCGCGGAACACGGTAGTGGCCAGTTCGGCAGCGTGCGCGTGGTAGTTGCGACCGACGCAGAAGAGGCCGCGCAAGGGCTTGGGCAGTGGCGCGCGCAGCGTGATCACGTCGGTCGGGACACGCGTGCCCGACGGCTCCGGCAGGCGCTCACCCCGTGCCATCGCCTCGATCAGCGGCAGGACGCCGCGCCGGGCGTCGGCCACCGCCAGCGGCGTCGCCTCGCGGCCATCGGCCGAGACGGTGCCCACGTGGTCGCGTCCGCCCCATTGCCAACTCGCCAAGCGCATTCGTGTCGTCTCCGTTGGGTGCCGGTGCGGGTGTCTGAGGAGCACCGCCGCCCCGACATCAGGGTTCGCCCCGGTCGTGAGACTTGCGTCTCAAATCGGGATCGGGGCATCATACGTTCGGCTGATCCAGCCACACAAGTGAGGCGAACCCGCCGCGCCCCCGAACAAACCCGATGGCCCGCCTGAAACACAAGCTGTCGGAGCCGCCCGTGCCTCCCACGCGGCGCGTTCGCGCTGCCACCTTCCATTTGCTGCTCGACACGGCGATGGAGATCATCCAGAAGGGCGGCCACATCCCCTCTGTGGCCGAGGTCGCGGTGCGCTCCGAGGTGTCACGGGCCACGGCCTATCGATATTTCCCGAGCCGCAGCGCCCTTGTCACAGCGGTGATCGACAGCTCGCTCGGCCCGTTGCGGACGCTCGCGTCAGACAACCGAAGTGGCCGCGAACGCGTCCGCGAGCTGTTCCTGCTGACCTTTCCGCGCTTCAAGGAATTCGAGCCGCAGCTGCGGGCTGCCGCCCAGCTCTCGCTCGAGCAATGGGCGCTGGAGCGCGCCGGCTTGCTCGAGGAAGAGCCGTTCCGGCGTGGCCACCGCGTGCGCATCCTCCAGCATGCGATCGCGCCGCTCGCCCCCTCGCTCACGACCGCCATGCGAGATCGCCTGCATCGCTCGCTCTCGGTCGTCTACGGCATCGAGGCTTACGTGATCCTGAAAGACATCTGGGGACTGCCAGACAGGGAGCTCGAGCGCACCGCGCTCTGGATGGCCGACGCGCTCATCGATGCCGCCCTGCGCGAATCGGGCGTCGAGCCCGGGCCGCGGGCCACGTCGCGCCGGGCGCCGAAGCCGGTTCCGAACCAGGCCGGAACGGTCGAGCTCGCGCAGGCGGCCAAGTCGCGGTCGGCCTGACGACATGCGAGCCACGCCGAAGCCGCCTTCCTGGTACGACGATCAGTACGACAACCGGGCCCGCATTCCCGGGCACCCCGGGATCCTCGCGCACTGGGCGCAAGCCTCGGCGCGGGCGCTCGCACGTCACGCCGACATCGTCGAGCTCGCGTACGGTGCCGATCCCAGCGAGCGGCTCGACGTCTTCCCCGCCGTTCGGCCCGGTTCGCCGGTGCTGGTCTACGTGCATGGCGGCTACTGGCGCGCGCTCGACAAGCGCTCGCAGAGCTTCGTGGCGCCGCCTTTTGTCGACGCCGGCGCGATGGTCGTGCTGCCCGGCTACGCGCTTTGCCCGGCGGTGACGATCGAGCACATCGTCATGCAGCTCGTGCGCGCGCTGGCCTGGGTGCATCGCCATGCCGCGGACCACGGCGGCGACGCCACCCGCATCGTCGTCGCCGGGCACTCCGCGGGCGGCCATCTCGCGACGATGCTGCTGACCTGCGACTGGCGACAGGTTGATGCCGCATTGCCGGTCGACTTGGTCAAGGCGGCGCTGTCGATCTCGGGCCTGTACGAACTCGAGCCGCTCCGCCACGCGCCGTTCCTGGCCAAGGACATCCGACTCACGGCAGCATCCGCACGCCGACTGAGCCCAGCAGGGATGCCGGCGCCAACGGGGTCGCTGGTGACGGTGGTGGGGGGTGACGAGAGCCAGGAGTTCCATCGCCAGGCGGCCCTGATCGGCAAGCGGTGGAGTGCCGCGGTGACGGCAGCGTTGTCGGTTCCCGGTCGCAACCACATCGATG
>JBDTCA010000314.1:0-8008 GCA_039923815.1 Caldimonas sp.
ATGCCGTCACCCTGATCGCCACGATGGCGCTCGGTGCGCTGATGGTGACGGGCGCCACGATCAACGCCGTGGTCTACCCGTTGCTGCTGGGCGGTGTGTCGATCATCGCCTCGATCATCGGCTGCGCTTTCGTGAAGGCTTCGCCCGGCATGAAGAACGTGATGCCGGCCCTCTACAAGGGCCTGGCCGTTGCCGGCATCCTGTCGCTGATCGCCTTCTGGTTTGTCACCGCGGCCATGTTCCCGACGCCATTGACGCTTGCCGCCGGTGGCACGGTGACGTCCATGGCCCTGTTCGGTGCCTGCGTCGTCGGCCTCGTGCTCACGGCCGCGATGGTCTGGATCACCGAGTACTACACGGGTACCCAGTTCAAGCCGGTACAGCACATCGCCCAAGCCTCGACCACCGGCCATGGCACCAACATCATCGCCGGGCTCGGCGTGTCCATGCGCTCGACGGCCTGGCCCGTTCTCTTCGTCTGCGCGGCCATCCTCTGCGCCTACCAGCTTGCCGGCCTCTACGGCATCGCCATCGCCGCCACGTCCATGCTGAGCATGGCCGGCATCGTCGTCGCCCTCGACGCCTACGGCCCGATCACCGACAACGCCGGCGGCATCGCCGAGATGGCGGAGTTGCCGAAGAGCGTGCGTGACGTGACCGACCCGCTCGACGCCGTCGGCAACACGACCAAGGCGGTGACCAAGGGCTACGCGATCGGCTCCGCCGGCCTGGCCGCCCTCGTGCTCTTCGCGGACTACACGCACACGCTGGCGGGTCGCGGCATGAACGTCAGCTTCGACCTCAGCGATCCGCGCGTCATCGTCGGCCTCTTCATCGGCGGCCTGATCCCGTACCTGTTCGGCGCCATGGCGATGGAGGCCGTGGGTCGCGCCGCCGGTGCCGTCGTCGTCGAAGTGCGGCGCCAGTTCCGCGACATCAAGGGAATCATGGACGGCAGCGGCAAGCCGGAGTACGGCAAGGCCGTCGACATGCTCACGACCGCGGCGATCAAGGAAATGATCGTGCCGTCGTTGCTGCCTGTCGTGGCACCCATCCTCGTCGGTCTGCTTCTCGGACCGGCTGCGCTCGGCGGCTTGCTCATGGGCACGATCGTGACGGGCCTGTTCGTCGCCATTTCGATGTGCACGGGCGGCGGCGCCTGGGACAACGCCAAGAAATACATCGAGGACGGCCATCACGGCGGCAAGGGCAGCGAGGCGCACAAGGCCGCCGTGACCGGCGACACCGTGGGCGACCCCTACAAGGACACCGCCGGCCCGGCCGTCAACCCGCTGATCAAGATCATCAACATCGTCGCCCTTCTGATCGTGCCGTTGCTGCCGACCACGGGCGTGACTACGACCGCGGCGCCGCCGCACGCCTCGACCGCCGCGCCTGCCGTCGTGGCAAGCGAAGGCGCGTCGTTCCGGGTCGAGGACGGCGTCGTCAAGTTCTACTTCGCCACCGGCAAGGCCGACCTGGCCTCCGGATCCGAGTCGGCCCTGGCCGACGTGGCCAGGAAGGTCGCCGATGGCAAGCGCGCCTTCATCACCGGCTTCACGGACCCCACCGGCGACCCGCTGAAGAACGAGGAGCTCGCACGGGCCCGTGCCTCCGCAGTCCGCGACGCGCTCACGAACGCCGGCATCGCGGCCGACAAGATCGAGCTGCGCAAGCCCGAAGCCGTCACGGCCACCGGCAGCAACGCCGAAGCGCGCCGTGTCGAGGTGTCACTGGGCTGACAAAGAAACGGCCCGGTCAGCGTCACGCTGTCGGGCCGCTTCTCCCGGCTCGCGGGCGACCCGCTAAGCCGATTCCTTCAGGGTCGCCAGGCGCGCCGCGGCGCTCTTTTTCCCCAACTTCCTCAGGGCCGCCAGAGCCGGGAGATGTTCGGCCCTTGGCCGCACCTTGCCCTCCTCCCAGTTGTAGATGGACTGCGCCGACGCGCCCACAAGAAGGCCGCACTCGGGCGCCGACAAGCCAAGGCGACGCCTCTGCGAGACCAGCCCCTTGGCGGTGAAGCGAAGTCCGGACGCGGGCGCCTCGTCCTCGGTGGCGTCGACCTTGCCGCGAGTCTTGCTGACACGGCGCAGCTGCTGCTCGAGTGCCTGGGTCCGCCGCTTCAACGCAGCGATTTCCGACCGGTAGCCGTTTACCGCCTTTTTGAGTGCCGCGGTCTCGGTGCGGACTTCTTTGCGGGCGACGCGGGACAACTCGCCCTTGAGGATGCTTGCAAGATTTGGCATGACACTGATTGTGCTGCACGCCCGCTGACCCGATTTCCACCAACTGTCTCGCCCTTCGCCATGGCGCACAGGAGTGCTCGACTCGAGCCCTATCGCACCAGCAGCACTGGTACCTTGCACTGGGCCAGGACCTTGGTCGCCACTGAACCCAGCACCAGATTGGCGAGCTCGCCATGACCGCGGCAGCCCATCGCCACCAGGTCGAAACGGCCTTCTTCGGCCAGCGTCGAGATCGAACCGGCCGCATTGCCGATCGTGTGCACGAACACGGCCTCGATCTTCTGTTGGGCGAAGAAGGCACGGATCGGAGCAAATACGGCTTCGGCATCTTCCTCGTAGAACTTGCGCACCGTCTCCATGCCGACAAAGGCTGCGGCACGGTGCGGCACGGCCAGGACGGAATGGATCACCGTGTACTCGTGGTGGCGGCCGAGCCACTCGTCGTGCGCAGCGAAGTAGGCGATCAAGCGCTTGGTGTACGCACTGCCATCGGCAGCGATCAAGATCTTCATGGTCATTCCTTCTCGGATGACCCCAGCCTATGGGACGTTTCGCCCTCGCGACTTGACGTGCGTCAAGTCCTGGTGGCAGCGCGCTTTTCGGCGACGGCGCCGGGGTCGGATGGCCCGTCGAGCGCCACGCAGGCGCCGTGCAATGCCGCGTTGGGCGCATCCATGACAAGCCATGTCGGGATCGCGGCCAGGTAATCCGCGAACCGACCCTTGCGCTCGAAGCGGCTGCGGAAGTCGGAGCCGGACAACAGCGGCAGGATCCGCGGCACCACGCCACCGCCGACGTACACGCCGCCGCGGGCGCCGAAGGTCAGCGCCAGGTCGCCGGCCAGGGCGCCGAGCCAGCCGAGAAACATCGCCACGGCTTGCCGGCAAGTGGCGTCGCTGTCGTCGAGTGCGCGCTGTGTCACGTCCTCCGGCTGAAGTGATTCGGCCGCCGAGCCTGCGATCGCAGCGAGCGCGTCGTAGAGATGGACCAACCCCGGACCCGAGAGCACACGCTCGGCGGAGACGTGGCCGAAGCGGGTTCGCAGCGCTCTCAGCACGGCCTCTTCTCGATCGTCGTCCGCGGCAAGGGTGGCATGGCCACCCTCACCCGTCACCGGCAACCAGGTGCTGCCACGGCGCGCCAGGCCGGCCACGCCCAGCCCGGTGCCCGGCCCGAGCACCGCCAACGGGCCGTTCGGCGTCGGCACACCGGCGCCTGCGCCGATGCGGTGCAGTTCCTGTGCCCGCAAGCCAGGCAGCGCCAGCGCAAGGGTCGCGAAATCGTTGAGCACGACGACACGTTCCAGGCCGATCGTCTGACGCAAGTCGTCGATCGAGAACGACCAGTCGAGGTTGGTCATGCGCACCCGGTCGCCCGTCACCGGCGTCGCGACGCCCAGGGCGGCGACCCGGGGCCGCGGCCCCGTGGCGGTGTCGAGTCGGTGCGACAGGAGCTGTTCGAAGCCGGCAAAGTCGGCGCAAGCGTGGGTCGACGGGTGGCTCAAGACCGCGCCGGGCGACTCGACCGTGGCAAAGCGGGCACGCGTGCCACCGATATCGCCGACCAGGCGCGGGTACGGAGTCTCGGATGTCGACATGCGGTGGGCTGCCTCGGGCATTCGTCGTGATCGGGCGCCGATCGTATGCTCGCCCTTTCGCCCGCAGTGCGATCACCCGGCCACGCCCGAGGGGCAGGAACGCAGTTTGCTCGCGGCTCGGGTCGTGCGCCGGCGCGGCATCCACAATGACTTTTCGGAGCAGCGCACGCATGCAAGAGACGACGACGAACGAGCTGAGCGCCCTGGACCTCCACCTGTTCGCCGAAGGCACGCATTCGCGGTTGTTCGACAAGCTGGGTGCCCATGCGAAGGGCGGCGTCACGCGCTTCGCCGTCTGGGCCCCGAACGCGGCTACCGTGTCGGTCGTCGGGTCGTGGAACGACTGGAATGCCGATGCAGATCCGCTGCACCGCCGCAACGACGCCTCGGGCATCTGGGAGGGCTGCAGCGAGGTGGCCCGCCCCGGGCATGCCTACAAATATCGCGTTCATTCGAAGAACCGCGGCTATGCCGCTGACAAGGCCGATCCGTTCGCCTTCGCCAGCGAAGTGGCGCCGGCGACGGCCTCGCGCATCTGCGACCTCGACGATGGCCACGAATGGCGCGACGCCGCCTGGATGGCGCGCCGGGCGAGCACGGCCCGCGACCCGGCCCCGATGTCGATCTACGAGGTTCACCTCGGCTCCTGGCAGCGCCGCGACGGTGCACTGCCGACCTACCGCGACATCGCAGCGCCGCTTGGTGACTACGTCAAGGCGATGGGCTTCACGCACGTGGAGCTGATGCCGATCTCCGAACACCCGTTCTACGGTTCGTGGGGCTACCAGACCACTGGCTACTTCGCCGCCACCTCGCGTTACGGCGAGCCGGCCGACCTGATGCATCTGGTCGACCATCTGCACCGTCTCGGCATCGGCGTCATCCTGGACTGGGTGCCTTCGCACTTTCCGACCGATGAGCACGGCCTGCAGTATTTCGACGGCACGCATCTTTTCGAGCACGAAGACCCGCGGCAAGGCTTCCATCCGGAATGGAACTCGAGCATCTTCAACTACGGCCGCAACGAAGTGCGCAGCTTTCTCGTGTCGTCGGCCGTGTTCTGGCTCGAAAAGTTCCACTTCGACGGCCTGCGCGTCGACGGCGTCGCCTCGATGCTCTATCTCGACTACGCGCGCCAATCCGGCGAGTGGATCCCGAACCGCCACGGCGGCAACGAGAACCTCGACGCCACCGTCTTCCTGCGTGCGCTCAACGACGCCGTCGGCCGCTTCTTCCCCGACGTGGTGACGATTGCCGAGGAGTCGACGGCCTGGCCCGGCGTGTCACGCCCGACTTCGGCAGGCGGTCTCGGCTTCGACATGAAATGGAACATGGGCTGGATGCACGACACGCTCGCGTTCCTCGAGCATGAGCCGGTGCACCGCCGCTATCACCTCGACGCGCTCACCTTCTCGCTGGTCTACGCCTTCGACGAGAACTTCGTGCTGCCCATGTCACACGACGAGGTCGTGCACGGCAAGGGTTCGCTGCTGACCAAGATGCCGGGCGATGCCTGGCAGCGTCTCGCCAACCTGCGTCTTCTCTACGCGCTGATGTGGGCGCACCCCGGCAAGAAACTGTTGTTCATGGGCGGCGAGCTGGCGCAGGAGCGCGAGTGGACCCACGAAGGCCAGTTGCAGTGGGACCTGTTGCAGTCGCCCGCCCACGTGGGCGTGCAGAGATTGGTCGCGGACCTGAATCGCCTCTATGTCGCAGCGCCGGCGCTGCACGAACAAGACTTCTCCGCCTCCGGTTTCGAATGGATCGAGGCCCACGATCACGAGCGCAGCGTGATTGCCTTCATTCGCAAGGCGCGAAACGGATCCGCCCCGGTGGTCGTTGTCTTCAACCTGACTCCGGTGCCGCGCGAGCACTACCAGCTCGGCATGCCTGCCGCTGGCCGCTGGCACGAGATCCTCAACTCCGATGCCGACGTCTACGGCGGCTCCGGTGTCGGCAACTATGGCGGCGCCGACACGACACCGGTGCATTCGCACGGCCGGTCACAGTCGCTGTCGCTGCGGCTGCCGCCCCTCGGCGCCGTCTACCTGTGCCAGGACCGCGTCAATCGGGAGCCCGCATGACGCCGACCCGCCCCATCCCGCCCGCGTTGCTGCCCCCGCGTGCGATTTCATTCGCCGAGCCACGGCCGCGCGCCGTGATCGATGCCGTGCTGCCGGTCGTCGACGGTGGCCGCTTCGTCGTCAAGCGAGTTGTCGGCGAACGGCTGCTGGTCGAGGCGCACTGCTTTGCCGACGGCCACGATCGCCTGCGCGTGATGCTGCGCTGGCGTCGCGACGGCGAAAAGGGTTGGCAAGAAACCGAGATGCAGCACCGCTCCAACGACGAGTGGTTCGCAGCCTTCGACGTGGCCGAGCCGGGCAGCTACCACTACACCGTGGTCGCCTGGGTCGATCATTTCCTGTCGTGGCGCGAGGATTTCGGCCGCCGCATCGACCCCGCCGATGTCCGCATCGCCGCGCTGGTCGGGGCCGGCCTGATCGCCGATGCGGCCGGCCGTGCCCGCGCCACCGACCGCACGGCGCTGAAGGCCTGGGCCGGGGCGCTGCAGAAGGAAGCCGCGAAGGCCGGCGACGACACCGCCGCGCTGCAGTCGCTGGCGCTCGACCCGCACCGCGCCGAGTTGGCGCAGCGCTACCCCGATCGGCAATACGAAGCGATCCATCAACCCGAACTCGCGCTCTGGGTCGACCGCGAACGCGCCGCCTTCAGCAGCTGGTACGAGCTGTTCCCGCGCTCGGCTGGCGCGGGGCACGGGCACGGCACGTTCGCCGATGTCGAGGCGCGCCTGCCCGCCATCGCGGCCATGGGCTTCGACGTGCTGTATCTGCCGCCGATCCACCCGATCGGCCGCATCAACCGCAAGGGCAAGAACAACGCGCTGGTGGCCGAGGCCGACGACGTCGGCAGCCCGTGGGCGATCGGCGCGGCCGAAGGCGGCCACAAGGACGTCCTGCCCGAGCTCGGCACGCCCGAAGACTTTCGCCGGCTGGTCGCCGCGGCGAACGCACAAGGCATCGAAATCGCACTCGACATCGCCTTCCAGTGCGCGCCCGACCACCCTTACGTGCAGACCCACCCGAACTGGTTTCGCAAGCGCCCGGACGGCAGCGTCCAGTACGCCGAGAACCCGCCCAAGAAATACCAGGACATCTTCCCCTTCGACTTCGAGTCCGACGACTGGGCCGGTCTCTGGAAAGAGCTGAAGAGCATCTTCGATCACTGGATCGCGCAGGGCGTGCGCATCTTCCGGGTCGACAACCCGCATACCAAGTCGTTCGCCTTCTGGGAGTGGGCGATCGGCGAGATCCGGCAATCGAATCCCGACGTGCTCTTCCTGGCCGAGGCGTTCACCCGACCGAAGGTGATGCACCGGCTGGCCAAGCTCGGCTTCTCGCAGTCGTACACGTACTTCACGTGGCGGCGAAGCGGCGCCGACCTGCGTGAGTACTTCGAGGAGCTTTCGCAGGGGCCCGGCGCCGAGTACTTCCGGCCCAACGTGTGGCCGAACACGCCCGACATCCTGAGCGAGCAGCTGCACGGTGGCGGGCGACCGGTCTTCGCGCTGCGCCTGGTCCTGGCGGCGATGCTGTCGTCGAACTACGGCATCTACGGGCCGGCCTACGAGCTCATGGAAAACGCGCCGCGCACGCCGGGCAGCGAGGAATACCTCGACTCCGAGAAGTACCAGCTGCGCCATTGGGACCTCGACCGGCCCGACAGCCTGCGCGACCTGGTGGCGCGGCTGAACCGCATCCGCCGTGCCAACCCCGCGTTGCAGCGGATGTCGGGCCTGCACTTCCTCGCCACCGACAACGCCAACCTGCTGGCGTGCGTGCGACGTGCCGCCGACTCCGACAACGTGCTGCTGATCATCGTCAACCTCGACCCGGCGAACCGGCAGTCGGGCTGGATCGATGTCGATCCCGCGGCGGTGCCCTTCGACCTCACCCGACCTTATTTCATGCATGACCTGCTGAACGAACAACGCTATGTCTGGCAAGGCAGCCGCGCCTTCGTGATCCTCGACCCCCTGCAGACGCCGGCCCACGTGTTTCGCGCCGAGACCAGCGCGCCCGCCGCGCCCGCCCACGGGGTGGCGACTTGAGCGCCGTGCCGACCGTGGAGACCGCCGACCCGGCGC
>JBDTCA010000315.1:0-2585 GCA_039923815.1 Caldimonas sp.
GCCCTGAGCGACATCAGCTCGAGCCGGGCCGCGCTCGGTGCCGTGCAGAACCGCTTCTCGTCGACGATCGAGAACCTGCAGACGACCAGCGAGAACCTCTCTGCCTCACGCAGCCGCATCCAGGACGCCGACTTCGCCGCCGAAACCGCGGCCCTGTCACGGGCCCAGGTGCTGCAGCAGGCCGGCACCGCGATGGTGGCGCAGGCCAACCAGTTGCCGAACCAGGTGCTGCAGTTGCTGAAAGGCTGATCGCGGCCTCAAGTTCCTGGGCCGCAGGCCGAAAGCACTGACCAGGAACCTCTCGCATGGCATCACTCACTTCAGCCACCGGCACCATCTCGTCGGCCGGCATCGGCAGCGGCCTCGATGTGAACAACATCGTGACGTCGCTGATGGGCGTCGAGCGGCAGCCGCTGACCCGGCTGCAGACCGCCGCCACGACGCTGCAGACCAAGCTCTCGGCGTTCGGGCAGATCAAGTCCGTCGCCGCGTCGCTGCAGGATGCGTCGCGCGCGCTCTACAACACCGACAACTTCTCGCTCAGCAACGCCGGCTCGGCCGATCCCTCGAGCGTGAGCGCGGCGACGACGACCAAGGCGGTGCCCGGCATCTACTCGGTGTCGGTGACATCGCTCTCGGCGTCGCAGTCGGTGGTCAGCGCCGGTGGCCAGTTCGCCGACAGCGCCGCCGTCGTCGGCACCGGCAGCATCACCCTCGAGCTCGGCGCCTGGAGCACCGCCCCGGCGGCGTTCACGCCCAAGGCCGGTGCCACCGCCGTCACTCTCACGATCGGGGCGGGCGAGAACACGCTGGCCGGCATTCGCGACAAGATCAACGCGGCCAACGCCGGTGTCACCGCGACGGTCGTCACCGACGCCTCCGGCGCGCGCCTGGCGCTGCAGTCGACCGCCACCGGTGCCAGCAACGGCTTTCGCGTCACCGTCGCCGACGACGACCTCGCCAACGCCGACGCCGCGGGCCTGTCGCAGCTGGCCTACGACCCGGCCGGTGCAGGGGCCCGGATGACGCTGTCGCAGTCGGCGGCGAACACGCAGGCCACGATCAACGGCATCGCCGTCAGCTCGAGCAGCAACACGCTCGACAACGTCATCGACGGCATGACCTTCAACCTGTCGAAGGTGACGACCCAGCCGGTCACGGTCAACGTGACCCGCAACACCGACGCCATCAAGGGCAAGCTGGCGGCGTTCGTCGCGGCCTTCAACACCCTGAACACGATCCTGTCGAGCGCCACCCACTACGACCCGGTGGCCAAGCAGGGCGCCTTGCTGCAGGGCGACGGCACCACCACGGGCATGCAGAACCAGCTGCGCTCGCTGCTCGGCGGCTCGAGCCCGGCTTCGTCGACGTTCCAGACCTTGAGCTCGATCGGTGTGCGGGTGCAAAAAGACGGCTCGCTCGCCCTCGACGACGCCGCTTTCGCAAGTGCGGTGAGCAAGCTTCCGGAGCTCACCAAGGCGCTCGCCAACGTCGACGCGGCCAACCCCGCCAACAACGGCTTCGGCAAGCGCTTCGCGGCCTGGACCGACAAGCTGCTCGCAAGCGATGGTTCGCTGACGGGCAAGACGACCGCCCTGCAGTCGCAGATCACCTCGAACCAGAAGAACCAGAGCGTTCTCAGCGACCGCCTGGTCGACGTCGAGAAGCGCCTGCGTGCCCAGTACACGACCCTCGACACGACGATGTCGAAGGCCAATGCACTGGCCAAGTACATCACGCAGCAGTTCTATTCGAAGTCGAACTCCAACTCGAACTCATAGCGGTTTTTCACCCGCAAACCGGGCGATCGGCGCGGTAAAGATTCGGGGCACGACGTCGATAAAGAAGGCTCAGACGCAGGAGCCACGAAATGTTCACCAGCACCTACCAATCCGGCACCCGACCGCCGATGACCACGATGTATCGCAGCGTCAATGCGAGCACCGCCATCGAAGGCGCCAGCCCGCACAAGCTGGTCAGCATGCTCTACCAGGCGGTCTCCTCGGAGATCGCCGCGGCCCGCGGTGCGATCGCACGCCGCGACGTCGCCGAGAAGGGCCGCGCCATCGGCCACGCCGTGCGCATCATCGAAGAAGGCCTCATCGCCCCGCTCGACATGGCCGCCGGCGGCCCGCTGGCGCAGAACCTGCGAGACCTTTACCAGTACGTCGTCTTTCGCCTGACGATGGGCAACCTCAAGTCCGACGACGCCGCCCTGGCCGAATGCGCCGACCTCGCCCGCTCGATGAGCGACGGCTGGGACGCCATCGGCAGCCAGGTCCACGGCCAGCCCGCGATGCCGTTCCAGGCGGCCGCATGAACCGCCTCTCGCGCGACCTACCGGAAACCAAGATCATGAAGTCCGTGCTGATGAACTACTACGAAGCGATCGAGAAGGCGAGCCAGGACATGCTGGAGGCCGCGCGCACCGGCAACTGGGACCACGTGGTCAAGCTCGAGGGTGCCTGTGCGGTGCTCATCGCCCAGCTCAAGAGCACCGCCGCCGACAAGCCGCTCCCGACCGACGAAGCCCAGCTGAAGTCACGCCTGATGCAGCGCATCCTCGTCAACGACGCCGAGATCCG
>JBDTCA010000316.1:0-5371 GCA_039923815.1 Caldimonas sp.
TTGATGCCGGCGGGAATCTTGACCTCGAGGGTCTTGTTCTTCTTGATCCGGCCCTGGCCCTGGCAGGTGACGCAAGGTTCGGGAATGATCTTGCCGCTGCCGTGGCAGGTCGGGCAGGTCTGCTGGATGCTGAAGAAGCCCTGGCGCATCTGCACGGTGCCAGCACCCTGGCAGGTCGTGCAGCTGATCGGGCTGGTGCCGGGCTTGGCGCCGCTGCCCTTGCAGGTTTCGCAGGCCTCGTAGGCCGGGATGCGGATCTGCGTTTCCTTGCCCTGCGCGGCTTCTTCGAGTGTGATCTCCATCGCATAGCTGAGGTCGCTGCCGCGATAGACCTGCTGACCACCGGCCGGACGGCCGCCACGGGCCTGACCGCCAAAGATGTCGCCGAAGATATCGCCGAAGGCCTCGGCAAAGCCGCCAAAGCCTTCCTGGCCGCCGCGGCCGCCCATGTTCGGGTCGACACCGGCATGGCCGTACTGGTCATAGGCAGCCCGCTTCTGTGGGTCGGAGAGCATCTCGTAAGCCTCCTTGGCTTCCTTGAATTGCTCCTCGTTGTTCTTCGACGTCGCACCCTGATTGCGGTCGGGGTGATGCTTCATCGCCAGCTTGCGATATGACTTCTTGATGTCCTCTTCGGAAGCGTTCTTGGTGACGCCGAGCACCTCGTAATAGTCGCGCTTGTTCACTGCCATCGATCTACGCCCCCACGCCATGCGCGTTCATGAAACACCGAGGCCGGTACCTCCGTGACAGTGTCACGGACCGTACCGGCCCACCACTCGATCGGAAGTCCTCAGCCCTTGTTGACTTCCTTGAACTCGGCATCGACGACGTTGTCGTCACCGGCGGCATGTGCTGCCTGTGGCTCTGCCTGCGCACCTGGACCGCCGGCCGCAGGACCGGCACCTGCAGCGGCCTGCTGTGCGGCTTGTGCATCGGCGTAGACCTTCTCGCCGAGCTTCTGGCTCGCGAGGGTGAGCGCTTCGGTCTTGGCTTCGATGGCCGCCTTGTCTTCCGACTTGAGTGCCTCCTCGGCTTCCTTCAGCGCCGTCTCGATCTTTTCCTTTTCGCCAGCGTCGAGCTTGTCGCCATGCTCGGCCATGCTCTTTCTGACGCTGTGCACCATCGCGTCAGCAGCGTTGCGGGCCTGGATCACCTCGAGCTTCTTCTTGTCGTCGGCAGCATTGAGCTCGGCGTCTTTCACCATCTGCTGAATCTCGGCTTCCGTCAGTCCCGAGTTCGCCTTGATGGTGATCTTGTTCTCCTTGCCCGTGGCCTTGTCCTTGGCGCCGACGTGCAGGATGCCGTTGGCGTCGATGTCGAAGCTGACCTCGATCTGCGGCATGCCACGCTGCGCCGGCGCGATGCCCTCCAGGTTGAATTCGCCCAGGCTCTTGTTGCCTGAGGCCATGTCGCGCTCGCCCTGATAGACCTTGATCGTCACCGCCGGCTGGTTGTCGTCGGCCGTGGAGAAGGTTTGCGCGAACTTGGTCGGGATCGTGGTGTTCTTCTTGATCATCTTCGTCATGACGCCGCCGAGCGTCTCGATGCCGAGCGAAAGCGGCGTGACGTCGAGCAGCAGCACGTCCTTGCGGTCACCCGTGAGCACCTGGCCCTGAATCGCGGCACCGACAGCCACGGCTTCGTCGGGGTTGACGTCCTTCCGCGGCTCCTTGCCGAAGAATTCCTTCACCTTGTCCTGCACCTTGGGCATGCGGGTCATGCCGCCCACGAGGATGACGTCGTCGATCTGACCGACCGAGACGCCCGCATCGGTGATGGCGGTGCGGCAGGGCGCGATCGTGCGCTCGATGAGCTCTTCGACCAGCGACTCGAGCTTGGCCCGGGTCAGCTTGACGCTGAGGTGCTTCGGACCCGAGGCATCGGCCGTGACGTAGGGAAGGTTGATGTCAGTCTGGGCCGAACTGGAGAGCTCGATCTTCGCCTTCTCGGCCGCTTCCTTCAGGCGCTGAAGGGCGAGCACGTCCTTCGAAAGGTCGACGCCCTGGTCCTTCTTGAACTCGGAAATGATGTAGTCGATGATGCGCTGGTCGAAGTCTTCACCGCCAAGGAACGTGTCGCCGTTGGTGGACAGGACTTCGAACTGCTTCTCGCCGTCGACGTCGGCGATCTCGATGATCGAGACGTCGAACGTGCCGCCGCCCAGGTCGTAGACGGCGATCTTGCGGTCGCCCTTCTCGGTCTTGTCAAGCCCGAACGCCAGCGCGGCCGCAGTCGGCTCGTTGATGATCCGCTTGACCTCGAGGCCGGCGATGCGACCGGCGTCTTTGGTGGCCTGGCGCTGGGCGTCGTTGAAGTAGGCCGGAACGGTGATCACCGCGTCGCTGACCTTTTCGCCGAGATAGTCCTCGGCCGTCTTCTTCATCTTGCGCAGGATCTCGGCGCTGACCTGTTGCGGCGCCAGCTTCTCGCCGCGCTGCTCGACCCAGGCATCGCCGTTGTCGGCGGCCACGATCTTGAAGGGCATCAGGCCGATGTCCTTCTGGACTTCCTTTTCCGTGAACTTGCGACCGATCAGCCGCTTGACGGCATAGATCGTGTTCTTCGGATTGGTGACGGCTTGGCGCTTGGCAGACGCACCGACCAGGATCTCGCCACCCTCCTGATAGGCGACGATGGACGGCGTGGTCCGTGCACCCTCGCTGTTCTCGATGACCTTGGTGGTGTTGCCTTCCATGATGGCCACGCAGGAATTGGTGGTGCCGAGGTCGATGCCGATGATCTTTGCCATGTTCTTATCTCCGAAAAAGATGAATTCGATGGTCAGGAGTTGTGGATAACCCGACCGGTTTTCAAGCGCGCGCTCAGCTCGATGCGCTGACGGTCACCAGTGCCGGCCGCAGGACGCGATCGGCGATGAGATAGCCCTTCTGCAGCACGGCAACGACCGTGTTGGGCTCCTGCGCAGCCGGCACGACGCTGATCGCCTGATGCTGGTGCGGATCGAACCTGGTGGCGGCCGGCGGATTGATCTCGACGACCTTGTTGCGCTGCAGTGCCGAGGTCAGCTGGCGCAGGGTGGCGTGCACGCCTTCCAGCAACTGCTCGGGGGTAGCCGACGGAATGGCGATGGCCGCCTCGAGACTGTCCTTCACGGGCAACAGGCTCTCGGCGAATGCCTCGACGGCGAACTTGCGTGTCTTGGCGACCTCTTCGTCGGCGCGGCGGCGAGTGTTCTCGGTCTCCGCCTTGGCGCGCAGGAATGCTTCGTTGAGTTCGGCGTGGCGGGTTTCGAGGTCGCCGGTGCCGGGGACGTTCGCCGCTTGGGACGCACCGGGCTGGGCAGCCGCGGGGCCGTCTTCAGCATCGAAGGGATCGTGATCGAATGAGTCGGTCGGGTTCATTTCACCGACTTGAGGTGCATCCCCTCCGTTTCAAGGGGCTATTCGCAGCCGCCCCTCAATCCTTGTCGGCCGAAGCGCTCCAGCGGTCCCAGTTCGCAAGCTGCCGGCGATCGCGCTTGGTCGGGCGCCCTTGCTCGATCGCAGAAGCGGGCTCCGGGCTGAGTCGGCGGGCCGCCAGCACCGCGTCCCGAGCCTCTACGCTCGCCTCGGTCTCGGCATAGAGCGCCTGCGCCGTGGCAGCCGGTCCGCGTTGCCGGCTGAGGGCCCGAATCACGAACGACCGTGTCAGTCCGGATTGCCGCCATTCGACGGTGTCGCCTTCGTGAAGCTCGCGCGACGCCTTGGCCACCTGTCCGTTGACCTGGATCCGACCCTTGTCGATCTCCTCGACGGCCAGGGCACGCGTCTTGAAGAAACGGGCGGCCCAGAGCCACTTGTCGATGCGATGTTTCTCCATCAAGCGGAGCAGCAAGGGGCGGTCATGCGTCGGCACCGGCAAATGCTGTTCCGGCACCATGCGACAGGCGAGTCAGAAGATCCAGAGGCTCTCCGGCGGAATCTCGAGCCACTGCTGGCCGGCCGTCAGCGGCGCCGGCCCATAGGCGCGCAAGCGCAGATCGGCTTGATGGAACAGGTGCTCCCAACGGTCACCGAGAAACATCGACGTCACGAGCGGCAGATGAACCGCATGTTCGGACTCGGCAACGGCCAGGCCGACACGCTCGAGGCGAACCATGCCCGTCGCGTCGGTGCCTGGCGCGCAGTCACCCTTGGCAACGCCCCAGAGCTGCCATCCATCGCCGCCGATGAGGGCGGAGTCGCCGCGGCGCTCGAGCACCTTGCCTGCGAGCCGGTTGTTGCTGCCCATGAAATCGGCAACGAACAGCGTGCGCGGGTTGCCGTAAAGCTCCTGCGGCGCGCCTTGCTGCTCGATGACACCGTTGTTCAGCAAAAGGATGCGATCCGACATCGCCATCGCTTCGTTCTGGTCGTGCGTGACGACGAGCGCGGACAGCCGCATCTTGAGGATGAGTTCGCGCAGCCAGGCACGCGCCTCCTCCCGAAGCTTGGCATCGAGGTTCGACAGCGGCTCGTCCATGAGGATGACGGGCGGGTTGTAGACGAGCGCGCGCGCGATCGCGACCCGTTGTTGCTGCCCGCCCGAGAGCTGGTGCGGCAGGCGGTCACCGAGACTGCCGAGGCCGAGGTTTCCAAGTGCCGAGTCCACGCGCTGGCGGATTTCGGTGCTGCCCACCTTGCGGAGCTTGAGCCCATAGGCGACGTTGTCGAACACAGTGCGATGCGGCCACAACGCATACGACTGGAAGACCAGCCCGAGGTTGCGCTTCTCGGCCGGCACCTCCATCTTGCTTGCGGCATCAAAGACAGGGCGGTCCTCGATGCGAATGACACCTCGGTGCGCTGCTTCCAGACCGGCGACTGCCCGCAGCAGCGTCGTCTTGCCGCTTCCCGAGGGGCCGAGCAGCGAGACCACTTCGCCCTGTGAAAGCTGCATCGACACCCCTTTCAGGATGGCGTTGTTGCCGTAGGACAGGTGAAGGTCGTCGACCTGCAGCTTCGTGGTCCCCGGAGGGATTGGTCGAGTGTGGGCGGTTGAACCAGGCACCGGCACCGGCGATGCATCAGTCATGCAGTTTGACTCCGAAGCGAAGGGCCACCGTCAGGCCGACGGCGACGAGCACGACATTGATCAGCGACAGCGCAGCGACTGTTGCCGTCGCGCCGGTGGCCCAGAGCGAGACGAGCAGCGAGCCGATGACCTCGGTGCCGGGGCCGAGCAGATAGACGCCGGTCGAATACTCGCGTTCGAAGATCATGAACACGAGCAGCCAGCTCGCGAGAAGGCCGTAGCGGATGAGCGGCAGGGTGACGTCACGGCTGACCTGACCACGCGTGGCGCCGACGCTTCGTGCCGCCTCTTCCAGCTCGGGGCCCACCTGCAGCAGCGAGCTCGATACCAGTCGCATGCCGTATGCGAGCCAGAC
>JBDTCA010000317.1:0-3433 GCA_039923815.1 Caldimonas sp.
GACCACATCCTCGACATCCACTCGACCAGCCAGGACGTGGTGCCGTTCTGGGTCTACCCGGCATTCGAGCGCAACGCGCGCGTAGCGATGGCGCTGCCGCGGCCGGGCGTGCATCTGGTGATGCCGAGCGGCCTCGGCTCGGGCACGCCCTTGATCCAGCACGGCGCCCACGCCGGCGCCGACGGTCCCGGCGCGGCGCTCGTCGTCGAGTGCGGCCAGCACTTCAAGCAGGCCAGCGCCGACCTGGCCATCGAGGTGGCGCTGGACTTCCTCGGCCACTTCGGTCTGATCGAGCGCACCGTGCCGCCGGCCGCGGCGCCGCGCCGCTTCGAGCTGCTGCGCACGCATGTGATCCAGCACGAGAGCTTCGCCTTTGCGCGACCTGTGGTCGGCTTCGAGACCTTCGCCAATGGCGAGCTGATCGCCACCGATGGCGCGCTGGAGATCCGGTCGCCATGCGACGACTGCACGATCTTCATGCCCGCGCGGGTCGCGATCGTCGGCCGCGAGGGCGTCTACCTGACCAAGCCGTTGCCCTGACCGGACTCGGAACGCTCAGCGCAAGAGCGCCAGGGTCGCCGCATCGGGCGCGCCGTCGTAAAACCTGGCGAGCACGGAGCGAAAGGCATGATCGGCTGGCACCGCGGCGTCGAAGAGCGTCATGCATGAGCGCAGCTTGAGGTCGTCGGGCGAGCCGAAGATGCTGTGGGCCGACCTGCCCTCGATGGCCAGGACCAGTCGTGTGCACTGCCGCAACCGGGCACCGAGCACGGGATGGCTCGCGTACGCCACCGCCTCGGCAAGATCGTCGAGGCCATAGAACTTGGCCGTGGCGCTGCGGCCGAGGACCTTCAGCTGCGGGAAGATGAACCACATCCAGTGGCTCGCCTTGCACCCCGCAGCCAGTTCGCTTTGCACTTCGTCGTAGACCGCCGACTGCGCCTCGACGAAACGGGCCAGGCCGGGCGCGGCGGCTAGATCAAGGTTCGGCCGCATCGCGTCAGCCCAAGCCACCGTCCGGGATCCGCCTGGCGGCCGCGGCCACGAGAGCGCCGTGCAGCAGGGCGTCAGCGAGGCAAGGCATCGTCGCCGGCGTGGTGCTCGCCGGCATGCGCCGCGCCGGCACCGATCCCCATCCCCATGCCCATGCCACCACCGGCACCACCCTGCCCGCCGCCGGCGCGCCCGCCACGGCCGCCGGTCAGGTCCTGGGCCGACTTGCCGCCCCCTCCTCGATAGCCGCCGGCAGCAGGCCGCGTCGGTCCCTGTCGGGGCACCGACAGCCCGGCCGGAACGGGATCGATGTCGAGCACGTCACGGATGAAGTTGCGAAGCGAGACCACGATCTCGGCAGTCTCGACCGGGTGGCCTTGCGCCAGGTCGGTCGCTGCGGCGACGGCGAGGCGGACCTGCTCTTCGGTGCCGAGCAGGATGACATCCGAGAGAGCCGCCTCGACCGCGTCGCGGACGCGTCGGCGCCGCTCGGCGCCGGGCGAGTCCGCGACCACCGGCATCGATGCTGCTTCGACCGACGCGGCGATCAGGGCCTCGGTCGGGGCGTCGGTGGCACCAGCGCTTTCGGCCGCCGTGCGCAGATCGCGCAGATGGGCCGGGCTCACCGAGAGCGTTCCGGTGAACGAGCCGCCAAGCGTCTTGTACGCCGCGATGAGGGTGCGAAGTCGCTCGTTGATCTGCCAGTTCTCACGCTCGCGCCGCTGCTGCACCGTCTGCATCACCAGCAGGCGGATGCCGACCATCATGAGCGTCACGAGGGCGAGCCCGATCACGGTCGAGAGCAATGCGCCCCAAGAGCTGAAGTCGATGTTTCGCATCATCGCGACTATGCCGCTGCCGAACGGCGGGGCAGTTCCCGGCTGCTGTGGCCGATGCTCCCGTCAGGTGCGTCCGCCGCCACCCGCCAGGATCAGGCCCCTGCCGCCGTCACCCGCCAGACGACGTTGCCGAGGTCGTCGGCGACCAGCAGGCCGCCGCTGCGGTCGATGGCCAGCCCCACGGGGCGGCCGTGAGCATGGTGATCGGCGCCGAGGAAGCCGGTGACCACGTCCTGGGGCGGGCCCGCCGGATGACCGTTCGCAAAGGGCACGAACACGACCTTGTAGCCATTGAACGGGCTGCGGTCCCAGCTGCCGTGCTCGCCGATGAACGCGCCGCCGGAATAGGCGGCCGGCAATGTCGTGCTGCTGTTGAACGCGAGTCCGAGCGGGGCCACGTGCGAGCTGAGCGCGTAGTCGGGCACGATCGCCCTGGCGACCAGATCGGGGCGCTGCGGCTGCACCCGGGGGTCGACGTGGGCGCCGTAGTAGCTGTACGGCCAGCCGTAGAAGCCGCCGTCCTGCACCGAGGTGAGGTAGTCCGGCACCAGGTTCGGTCCGATCTCGTCGCGCTCGTTGACGACCACCCACATCTTGCTGCTATGCGGCTCCCACTGCATCGAATTCGGGTTGCGCAAGCCGCTGGCGAAGATGCGCTTGGCGCCGCTGGCGCGGTCGACCTCGAGGATCGCGGCACGGTTCAGCTCGGCGCCGATGCCGTTCTCGGTGATGTTGCTGTTCGAGCCGACGCCGACATAGAGCTTCGAGCCGTCGGCGCTGGCCAGCAGGCTCTTGGTCCAGTGGTGGTCGATCGGGCCGCCCGGCAGGTCGGCCAGCCTGGTGCCCGGCGCCGTGATGTGCGTCTCGCCGGTGACATAGGGATAACGAACCAGCGAGTCCGTGTTCGCGACGTAGAGATCGTTGCCGACCAGCGCCACGCCGAAGGGCGAGGTCAGGTGGTCGAGGAAGACGGTTCGCGTTGCCGGCGTCCCGTCGGCACCGGCGGGACGGATCAGCGTGATGCGGTTGCCACCCTTCGCACCGGAACCACCGATGCTCTGGACCAGACCCATGATCAGGTCCTTCGGGCGATGGACCGGGGCTTTCGGACCGCTGGTCTCGACCACGAGGACATCGCCGTTGGGCAGCACGTAGAGCGAGCGTGGATGCATCAAGCCGGTCGCCAGGGCCTGGATCTTCAAACCCGGCGCCACGGTCGGCGTTTCGCCCTCGGCCCAGGTGCCCTTCGGAGCGACCTTCATCGGCGGCAAGAGAAACTGCTGCGGTGCCGGCAACTCGGGGTTGGCGCCGTACTGGGTATCGGGCGCGGCGATGTGGTCGTCATCGCCGCAGCCGGCCAGAAAGGAGGCCATGCCAAGGGCGGCGCCGCACAGCGCGAGACGCGACACGGTGCGAAGCGAGCCGGTTCGATTCGACACCGCGTTGATCGAACTCCCGATCGGGTCGTTGCGCTTCATGCTGCGACTCCGATGCGCGGGTTGGGGTCGGGCCGGTACCAGCCCAACCAGGCGGCCACCAGCATGAGCAGCACCACGATGGCCGACAGCGCAAGACCTTCAGGTATCACCGCGGTGTAGCCG
>JBDTCA010000318.1:0-15398 GCA_039923815.1 Caldimonas sp.
TCGGTCGCGTTCGAGGTGTCGCTCGGCAAGGCACCGGCGGATGACACGATCGGCAGGGTGCGCCTGCCCGGCGACGACCCCGAGGCGATCCACTGTCTGCAGGTCCACCTGATGTTCGGTGCGGAGTCGGCCTGGAGCGAGCTGACTTTTTCGCATGCCGGAGGCACCCTCGGGCCGGCGCGCTTCCAGCTCGATGCGCCGCCTTCGGGAAGCGAGCCCAACGCGGTGGTGGCCGTGCGCGCCAACTTCTACCTCGGCCAGCGCTGGTGCGGCGAAGCCGCCCGCAACGTGGACGTGCGACGCGACGCTGCGAGTCCACCGCTCGCCTCGATTCAAGCGCCGCGGCCGCCCGACTGGCACCAGGGCATCGAGCTCGAAGTGAACGCGCAGCCGCCCGACCTCGTCGTGCGCATCCTGCGCAGCGGCGCGGCCGGCGAGTACCGCTGGACCTGTCTCAGCCCGCACCTCGCTCTCGCACCGCCGGCCGATCCGGCCGATGCTTTCACGGCGCTCGGCAACGACGCCGAGACCTTCGTGAAGAGCCTGCTGAAGCCGCTCGCCGACAAGTGGCTGGACGCGCTGAGCCAGGCCGGCGTCGATGGCGCCGGCGATCGGATCTATGCCGCCACGCCGGCCGTCTTCAAGCAGGCCTACTGGGCGGTCTGGCAAGCGGCTCGCAGAGGGGGCTTCGAGTTCGAGTCGATCCAGCTGGTCACCGACGAGCCGTATGTGCCGTGGGAGCTGATGCGCGTGGCCGACGACGACATCGCGCCCGACGAGCCGCCCGAGTGCCTGGCGATCCGCCACAGCGTCGGTCGCTGGCTGCCGCGACAGTCGAGCGGGCTGACCCAGCGCATCGCGGTGCATTCGGTGGCGGTCTCGGCCTCCGACTACGAGCAGGTCGACAGCGTGACGCAGAAGCTGCCGTGGGCCGGCCGCGAGCGCGCACTGCTGATCGACGAGTACCACGCTCTCGACGTGCCGTTGCGCAGCGGCCCGCTGCTCGCGTTCCTGAACGAAGGCCAGGTCCAGGCCGTCCATTTCGCCTGCCACGGCAAGATGTCGGTCAGTGCCCCCGACACCTCGTTCCTGGTGCTCGAAGACACGCCGCAGGTGCTGCAGCCACCGGTCATCGGCCGGGTCGAGACGCGCCGCGGCCTGGGCCGACAGCGGCCCCTGGTGTTCCTCAACGCCTGCGAGGTCGGCGGCGCGGCGTCGTCTCTCGACATCGTCGCCGGCTTCCCGGCCGCGTTCCTGAGTGCCGGCGCGGCCGCGGTCGTCTGCCCGCTCTGGGCCGTCAACGACGAGCGCGCCCAGCGTATCGCCGAGATCTTCTACGAGCGCGTCCTCGTCGCCGACGGCGCGCCGCTCGGCCGGGTGCTGCGTGACGTGCGCGCCGCCTGGCGAGCCGAGGGCCAGCTCACCTACCTCGCCTACGTGCTCTACGGCGACCCGATGGCCCGCGTGATCTACACCGGGCCGGCGCGCCTGCGACCGGCGCCGACCCCGGCCCCAACCGCCACCCCAGCCTAGGAGACACGACATGGAGGAGGCATTCGCCCTGACGGCCGACCCCACGCCGATCGAGCTCGATGCGAGCGGCCTCACGATCGTCGCGCCCGGCCTCATCGGCACCGGCCGTTGCCACCCGCGGCGGATTCGCGGCGAGAGCCGTGATTTCGCGCTGGCCAGCACCGAGCTCGAGCGCGCGATCGCAGAGGCCGGCCTCGACGAGCGCCACACCCTCGAGCTCGAAGCGCAGACGCCGACGCCGGCCGCCGGCGCGTCGCGCGGCTTCGGCGATGTCGCCGACGACGAGCTGCTGCTCCAGGTGCCGCTGGCGCGCGACGAAGCCGCCCTCGTTCTCTACACCGACGAAGCCGGTCGCATCAGCATCCATTACGGCGAGGTCGATGCGGCGAGCCCGGCGCTGCCCACCCGTGCCTTCGGTGCCCATCACCGCGTGCGTTTTCGCCTGCGGCTGCGCTCCGGCATCTCGCGCCAGGCCGGCACCTCGCGCGGCCTGCTGGGCTCGGTGGTGGCCAAGGTCATCAAGGTGCTGGTGGTCAAGCTGCTGGCCGTGCCGGCCGGCCAGCTCGTCGCCGGGCGGGTCGCTGCCTGGGAGGCGCGAGCCCGGGTGGCGCAAGGCCTGCATGGAGGCACGTCGACCCAGCTGCTCGAGGCGACCCCGCTGCCGTTGGCCAATCCCGATCTGCTGCAGGGCGGGCGTGCTCTGCTCTTCATTCACGGCACCACGAGCAGCACCGCCGGTGCCTTCGCCGGCCTGCGGCAGAACGGCGACGTGCTCGAGCGTCTGTACGCGGCCTACGAAGGCCGGGTCGTCGGCTTCAACCACCACACGATGAGCGTGCCGGTGATCGCCAACGCGCGCGATCTGCTTGCGGCGCTGGCCCCCGCGCCCGGCGACTATCACTTCGACATCGTCTGCCACAGCCGCGGCGGCCTCGTCGCCCGCGCGCTGGCGCATCTCGATGCGGACACCCTGCCGCGACCGCCCGGCGTGAACGTTCGCGTCGGCCGCATCGTCTTCGTCGCGACGCCGAACGCCGGCACGCCCCTGGCCGACCCCGAGCGCCTGCCGGGTTTCGTGGAACGGCTCGTCAACGTCGTCAACCTCCTGCCCGACAGCGGGTTGACGATCGCTGCGGGAGCGTTGCTGTCGCTGGCGGCAGCCATCGTCGAGGCCGGGCTGCCGAAGTTGCCGGGTCTCGCCGACCAGGCGCCGGGCAGCGCCTTGCAGCACGCGCTCGAGCCGCCGCCGGGCGGCATCGACGGTTTCCATGCGTTCGCCTCGGACTACGAGCCGAGCGGCAACCTGATCGACGTCGTGAAGAACCGCGCCGTCGACCGGATCTTCGAAGCCGTGGGCAATGACCTCGTCGTGCCCACCGGCGGTGTCGCGCTCACGCCGTACTTCGAGCTGCCGGCGGAGCGGGTGTTCGTCTTTGCGCGCGAACGCGCCGTGCACCACAGCCTCTTCTTCAGCCAGCCGGAGATGGGCCGTTTGCCGGTCTGGCTGGGTGTGGACTGAATCGTTTCATGCCGTCACGCGTGCAGCCGCGGATCAGGACAACCGCTTGACGCCTTTCAGCTCGCAGGCATAGACGGCGTTGCGCAGGGCGGCGATGGCTTCATAGCGGGTGAAGCTCCGCCGCCAGGCAAGCACGACGCGGCGGGTCGGCACCGGCTTCGAGAACGGCACGTGGACAAGGTGCGGCTGCTCGCCGACAGGTACCGAGAGCTGCGGCACGACCGTCACGCCCATGCCCGACGCGACCATGTACTTGATGGTCTCGAGCGACGAGCCCTCGAAGGTCTTGCGGATGCCGACCGACTCGCCGGACGAGAACTGCGCGTACTCCGGGCAGACCTCGAGCACGTGGTCGCGAAAGCAGTGGCCGGTTCCGAGCAGCAGCATCTTTTCCTGCCGGAGTTCCTCGCTGCTGATGGACTTGTGCGTCGCCAGCTCGTGGCCTCTGGGCAGCGCCACCATGAACGGCTCGTCGTAAAGCGGCGCGATCGCCAGGCCGGTATCGGGGAAAGGCTCGGCCATGATGGCGCAGTCGAGTTCGCCGCTGCGAAGGAGCTCGAGCAGGCGGACCGTGAAGTTCTCCTGCAGCACGAGCGGCATCTGCGGCACGCGGTCGATGGCCTGGCGCACCAGCTCGGGCAGCAGGTAAGGCCCGATCGTGTAGATCACGCCGAGCGTGAGAGGCCCGCTGAGCGGGTCCTTGCGGCGCTTGGCCGTCTCCTTGATCTCGGCGGCCTGCTCGATCACGGCCTGTGCCTGGCGCACGATCTCTTCGCCGATCGGCGTGACGCTGACCTCGCTGGCGCCGCGCTCGAAGATGCGCACGTCGAGCTCTTCCTCGAGCTTCTTGATCGACACCGAAAGCGTCGGCTGCGAGACGGAGCAGCTCTCCGCCGCCCGCCCGAAATGCTTTTCCCGGGCGACGGCGACGACGTACCTGAGCTCGGTGAGCGTCACCCGCCGGCCTCGGCTGACATCGATTTGATTGCCTTCATGGCGAAGCGCCGCCCGCGGGCTACCTCGCTGCGCGCTTCATGGCCTCGATGCGGCCGACGTCGATGCTCGCGACCACCTTCTTCAGGGCGCCGATGTCGACGCGGGTGCCGTCGGCCTCGACGATCACGCCGTTGCCGAGGATCACCGTCATCTCGCCACGGCTGCCGTCCTTGCGGTACTGCTCGCGCACGGTGCGAGGGCCGTCCTTGTAGACCTTCTCGATCTGGCCGTCGGCGTCCCGGTCCATGGTCATGTTGGCCCAACCGGCCATCGTCGCCAGCCCGGCGAGGCCGCCGGTGTCGGTGATCGAGAGCTCGACGCGGCGCTCGCCTGCGGCATAGGTCGCCTTGGCCGAAGAACCGCCCATGCCCATGGCCTGGCCGCTCTGCGCCTCGATGCCGGTGCGCGGCATGTCGTCGAGCGTTTCGGGAAGCATCGACTTCAGGTCGGCCGAAGCGATCGGCACGGTGCTGCCGCTGCCGGTGACGGCACCGAGCATGTCGCCCATCGCCTTGCCTGCTGCGGCCTGGTCGCCCGATTTCTGCGCCGTTTCCATGCGCTTGCCGGCCTCTTCCATCCGCTTGGCCAGGTCGGTCATGGCGCCGCCGTTGAGCGTGACCGCGGTGCCGTCGGCGCCCTTGATCACGACATCACCGCCGAAGGTCGAATTGCCTGTCGCGCCGATGCCGTGCATGCCCATCGAGCCGCCCGTGATGAACATCGACGAGATCACGCCGACGATCAGGCCGGCGATGATTCCGCACACGATGGTCACGGCGGTATAGGCGCCGGCTTTGTCGGCCGGCGTGCGCATCAGCACGGGCAGGCCGGTGTAGAGCAGGTAGATGGTCCAGCCGATCCCGATCAGGCCGCCGAGGATCGCCAGCGCCGGCAGCAGGCTGAGGATGCCGGCGACCCACACCGCAGTCATCGAATAGGCGACGACCTTGAGCGCAGCTACCGGGTTCTTGGTGCCGCCGAAGGTGGGCGCCAGTGCGTTGACGACGAGCGACAGCACGTAGACCATCACCAGCGAGAGCAGGTAGCCGACGATGAGATTGACGAGGCCTGCGACGATCGGGACTCGCACCGTGATGCCGAAGCCACCGAAGCCGAAGACCGTCATGCCGATGAAGCCGGCGAGCGCCGGGATGGCGGCCAGAATCACGACGTAGGTGCTGAAGATGCTGGAGACGTCGCCCGGTTCGGCAGCGATCACCGGCCAGGTGAGCTTGGGCTTGAGAAGAATGGCTTGCACGCGGTCGATCAGTGACATCGGAACCTCCCCTTGGATTTGTTGAATCTGCCCCGGTCCGCATGGTAAGCCGCGACCCTGTCGTTCGCGTCGGTTTCGCCCTCGGCAGCTGGCAGGTCGTGGCGCTCGCCGCCGGCCTCGCCGAAGCCGATGCGCGAGCGTTGCCGAGGCGCGCTTGCGAGGACCATCTCGACCTCTACGAGACCGTGCCGGTGAGCGCCGAACTGAAGGCCGCGATGCACGAGATCGGCGCTGCGGTGCGACCCTGGCGAAGCATCGTCGACGCCTTCGATCTGCTCGCCTCGGTGCGTCGCAGGATCAGCCAGCGCGAGTTCGACCAACTGCTCGCCCGCCTGCGCGCGCACCTGGGCCTGGCGCACATCGACGAGCTCTGGCTGTGCTGGCTGACGCGGGCGCCCGAGAAGCTGGTCATGGAGGCGTGGCCCGACGCACGCGTGCAGATCTTCGAGGACGGTCTCTTCTCTTACCTGCCGCAACGCGCTGCGCCGGCCGAGCCCGTCGGCTGGCGCCGCGGCCTGCGCGACTGGCTCGACGCGAGGCGGCCGGTGCGGCGCTTGCGCCGCCACAAGTCGTGGCTCGACCCGCGCCACGCCGCCCGCATCGAGGCCGCGTGGATGCTGCTTGCCGACCTCTGGCCGGCACCTGCCGCGTGGTCGAAGGTGCCGTGGCACGTCGTCTCCAACGAGATGTTCCGGACCACGCTCGCCGGCTGCGCGGCGCTGCCGAGCGTGGTCGCGTTCCGGTTCGAGCCGTCGGCGCGGCCGGCTTTTCTCGTGCTCGGCCAGACGCTGTCGCGCTGGGGCGCCCTGACGCGCGCTGAAGAGCTCGCGATCTACGCCGGCGCTGTCGCCACTGCGATCGAGCGCGGCTACGACGTCTGGTGGAAGGAGCATCCGCGCGCCCAGGAGCCCTTCTTCGCCGACCTCGCCGCCACCGCGCCGCCGGGCCGGGTGCGCGAGCTGGCATTGCCGTTCGCATTGCCGGTCGAGCTGGTCGCCGGGCGCATGGGCCTGGCCGGTTGCGCTGCCGGCATCTCGACCGCGATCTTCTATCTGCCGCGCCTCTACGGCATCGCCGCCTTCACCTTCGCCGACGCCTTGGCACCCTTCATGACCGAGCGCTGGGCATTGCAGAATGAGCTGGTCCTGGGCTCGGCGCCGCGGCTCTCGTCGCTGCCGCGAGCGCCCTCGTCGACCGCCCCTTCGCCATGACTCTTCCTGCCCGCGACGAAGCCCCGGCCCGCATCTTCATCGGCACCGACCCGTCGCAGGAGATCGCCTGCAAGCTGCTGCAGCGCTCGATGCAGCGACATACCAGCCTGGCGCTCGTGTTCGACACCATGGCCAGCGTCGCCTGGCCCTTGCCGAACGACCCGCGCAACCATCCGCGCACCGAGTTCTCGTTCCATCGATTCGCGATCCCGAAGCTCGCCGGCTATCACGGCCGCGCCCTCTACGTCGACGCCGACATGCTCGTCTTTCGCGACCTGCGCGAGCTGTGGAACCTCCCGTTCGGCGAGGCCACCGTATTGCACGCGCCATCGTCGGACCCGAAGCGGCCGAAGCAGTTCAGCGTCATGCTGCTCGACTGCGACCGCTTGCGCTGGCAGCCCGAAGAGATCGTTGCCGGCCTCGACTCGGGCCGCTTCGACTACGAGCAGCTCGTCGGCCAGGTGTGCCTCGAGCCCGCCGAGCAGGTCCAGCCGCGCATTCCGATCGAGTGGAACTCGCTTGACCGCTACCAGCCGCGTCGCACCGGCCTGCTTCATTTCACGCACATCGAGACCCAGCCGTGGGTCTATGCCCGCCATCCGCACGGCGGCGTCTGGGTCCGGCAACTCCTCGAAGCGATCGACGCCGGCGTCGTCACCGCGGCCGAGGTCGACGACGCTGTCGAACGCGGCTGGGCCCGGCCGTCGCTGCCGGTGCAGCTGCGCACCAAGCCGTCGCTCTGGCCGATGTTCGGTCGCCTCGTCGCGCCGCTGCTCGATCGTGGCTTCAAGCCGCACCGCGCCTTGCGACAGCGACTCGGCCGCCTCGGACCGGGCTGATCGGTCGGGTCAGGCGTTGAGGTAGCGGGCACGGCCGCCGAGCCAGCGCTCGATGTGGTGCTCGGCGGCGGCGCGGTCGGTGTCGAGCAACACCTCGGCGGCGTGGCGGGCGGCGAGCAGCAGGGCTTCGTCATCGTGCAGGTCGGCGAACCGAAGCAGCGCCGCGCCCGACTGGCGGGCGCCGAGGAACTCGCCGGGGCCGCGGATGGCGAGGTCGCGGCGGGAGATCTCGAAGCCGTCGCCGGTCTCGAGCATCGCCTTCAGGCGCTCCTTCGCCGTGCCCGAGAGCGGCGCGGTGAAGAGCAGCACGCAGACGCTCGCGGCGGTGCCCCGGCCGACGCGGCCGCGCAGCTGGTGCAGCTGCGAGAGCCCGAACCGCTCCGCATGCTCGACGACCATCAGCGAGGCGTTCGGCACGTCGACGCCGACCTCGATCACCGTCGTCGCCACGAGAACGGCGACATGGCCGGCGCTGAAGAGCGCCATCGCTGCCGCTTTCTCGGCTGCCGGCATGCGGCCATGCAGCAGGCCGATCGTGTGGCCCGGCAGGGCTGCGCAGAGCTCGGCGTGCGCTTCGGTCGCGTTCTGCAGGTCGAGCACCGCCGACGCCTCGACCAGCGGGCAGACCCAGTAGACCTGCCGGCCGTTCGCGGCCTCGTCGCGGATGCGGGCAATGACCTCGCTGCGGCGCGCATCGGAGAAGAGCTTGGTGACGACAGGCGTGCGGCCGGGCGGCAGGGTGTCGAGGGTGCTGACGTCGATGTCGGCGAACAGCGTCATGGCCAGCGTTCGCGGGATCGGCGTCGCCGACATCATCAACAGATGCGGTTCGAGTCCGGCCTCGCTTTCGGCTGTCAACTTGGCTCGCAAGGCCAGCCGCTGGGCGACGCCGAAGCGATGCTGCTCGTCGATGATCGCCAGGCCGAGCCTGGCGAAGCGAACCTGGTCCTCGATGACCGCATGGGTGCCGATGACGAGCATCGCTTCGCCGGAGGCGGCCTTGGCCATCATCTCCGTGCGCGCCTTGCCCTTGCGGCTGCCTGTCAGCCACGCCACGGTGACGCCGAGCGGTGCCAGCCAGCCGACCAGCTTCTTCAGGTGCTGCTCGGCGAGGATCTCGGTCGGCGCCATCAGCGCGCATTGCCAGCCAGCGTCGATGGCGCGCGCCGCGGCCAGCGCCGCCACCACCGTCTTGCCGGAGCCGACGTCGCCCTGCAGCAGCCGGTGCATCGGCACGTCGCGGCCGAGGTCGTGCGCGATCTCTTCGGCGACGCGCCGCTGGGCGTCGGTGAGCGCGAACGGCAAGGCGGCGAGCAACGCGTCGTGCAGGTTGCCGGTGGTGTGGGTCGCTGCAAGAGGCGGTGCGCGTTGGCGCTCGCGCTCGCGCTTGGCCAGCAACTGCGAGAGCTGCTGCGCCAGCAGCTCGTCGAACTTGAGCCGTTGCCAGCCCGGGTGCGTGCGGTCTTCCAGCGCGGCGGCGTCGAGCCCGGGCCGCGGTTCGTGCAGATGGCGCAGGGCATCGCGCAGCGTCGGCAGGCCCGGCGGCAGCAGTGCGGCGGGAATCTGCTCGGCGAGGTCGGCGCGCTTCAGGGCAGCGGCCACGGACTTGCGCAGGAACGTCTGCGAGAGGTGCACGGCGCTCGGGTAGACGGGGGTCAGCGAGGTCGGCAACGGCGCGCCTTCGGCGATCACCTTCACCGTCGGGTGGACCATCTCCATGCCGAAGAAGCCGCCGCGGGCCTCGCCACGCACGCGCACACGCTTGCCGGCGGCGAGCGTCTTCTGCTGCGACGGGTAGAAGTGAAGGAAGCGCAGCACGAGGTCGGTGTCGCCGTCGGAAATCGTGACGACGAGCTGGCGGCGCGGCCGGAACTGGACCTTCGACTCGCCGACGACGCCCTCGACCTGCGCCGTCTCGCCATCGCGCAGCGAGGCGACGGCGACGACGAACGTCTCGTCTTCGTACCTGAGCGGCAGATGGAGGGCGAGGTCGATGTCGCGCACCAGGCCGAGCTTGTCGAGGGCCTTTTCCGGAGCAGATCGTGCGGCAGGCGCCATGGGAGAATTTTGCCTGCCGATGAACACGCCACTGGGCCTCAGCGCTTTCGATTTCGCACTGCCGCCCGAGTTGGTCGCGCAGCATCCGGCCGCCGAACGGAGCGCTTCGCGCCTGCTCGACGGCCGCGTCGCCGAGCTCGAGAACGGCCCGCTCGCCGGCCGCTTCGAGATGCCCCGCGACCTCGTCTTCCGCGCCCTGCCCTCGTTGCTGCGCGAGGGAGACCTCCTTGTCGTCAACGACACGCGCGTGATCAAGGCACGGCTGCTCGGCCGGAAGGCGAGCGGCGGTGCGGTCGAGGCGCTGGTCGAGCGCGTCGAGCCCGGGCACCGCGTCGTCGCCCACCTTCGTGCGAGCAAATCACCCAGGCCGGGCAGCCGGGTGCGCTTCGCCGACGCCTTCGACGCCGAGGTCATCGGCCGCACCGGGCCCGACGAATCGCTCTTCGCGCTGCGCTTCCCCGCCGACCCTTACGAGCTGCTGCAGGCCCACGGCCGCGTGCCTTTGCCGCCGTACATCGCGCGCGAAAGTGGCAGCGAGAGCCGTCCCGACAGCGACGACGACGAGCGCCGCTACCAGACGGTGTTCGCGGCGCACCCCGGCGCCGTGGCGGCGCCGACGGCGGCGTTGCACTTCGACGCCGCCGTCGTCGAGGCGCTGGCGGCGCGGGGGATCGAGCGCGCCGCGATCACGCTGCACGTCGGCGCCGGCACGTTCCAGCCGGTGCGCAGCGAGAACCTGTCGGCGCATGTCATGCACAGCGAGCGCTTCGAGGTCACGACCGCGGCCGCCGACGCCATCGCGCGCGCTCGCGCCCGCGGCGGCCGCATCGTCGCGGCCGGCACGACGACCCTGCGCGCACTCGAGTCCGCGGCACGCGACACGGCCGAAGGCGCAGCGGTGCCGGCCATGCGCGGCGACACCGACATCTTCATCACGCCGGGCTTTCGCTTCCGCGTCGTCGACCTGTTGCTCACCAACTTCCACCTGCCCAGGAGCACGCTGATGATGCTGATCTCGGCCTTCGCCGGGCATGAGCGAGTGATGGCGCTGTACCGGCACGCCATCGCCGAGCGCTACCGTTTCTTCAGCTATGGCGACGCGATGCTGCTCGAGCGCAGCGGCAGTCCGCCGGGCTAGCGCGGCGCGATGTGGCGGCGGATCCACTCGGCGAAGGTTGCCTCGTCGAGGTCGCCGGCGGCGAGCGTGAACATCGCGACGGTGGCATCGGCCTGGGAGGCCACGACCCGGCTGCCGTTGAGTCGCAGAAACACGCCGACAGCCAGGAAGGCTGCGCGCTTGTTGCCGTCGACGAACGGGTGGTTCCTGGCGATGCCGTACCCGTACGCTGCAGCGAGGTCGGCGATGTCCGGTGTGCCGTACGACGCCAGGTTTTGCGCGCGGGACAATGCCGATTCGAGCAGGCCTTCGTCACGCAAGCCGCTCGAGCCGCCATGCTCGGCGAGGCTTTCGTCGTGCAGCAACATCAGGGCCCGTTTTCCGACCCATCGCCATGTCATTTCGCGAGCGCCCGGAAGGTGTCGCGGAATTCGCCCATGAACTCGCGGCCGGCGTTGATCTGCTCGTCGAACTCGGGGTCGTACGGCGTTAGCGTGATGCCGCCCGGAGAATCGGTCACGTGCAGGAGGTCGCCCTTGTCGACTTTCAGGCGGGCGAGCAGTTCCTTCGGCAGGATGACGCCCACCGAGTTGCCGATCTGGGTCAGTTTCAAGGCGTTCATGGGACAGGTTTCCGACGAGTTATAACGTGCGTAATACTATGCGAGCGTCCCGACTGGCGCAAGCCGGCGCCGTGGCCTGGTTGATATCTGCTGCGGTGATCATGGCCTTGCCTTCGGCGCACGCGGCAGTGCCCTATGCCACCTCCGGCACCTGCGCCGGCTTCCCTCGAATCGCCGTGCAGGTGCCCGACGGCTGGTGCCTCGCTCTCGTTGCCGACGCCTCGAGCGGCCTGCGCTTTCCGCGCCGTGTCATCGAGGTGGCACCGGGCCGCTACTGGCTGGCCGACATGGGCAGCTGGGAGCCGAAGCACGGCCGCCTGCTGGAGTTCGAGCTGCTGGCAAAGCCCGGCAGTGCGGCGCCTGCAATGAAAGTGATCGCCGACAAACTGGACCGTCCACTCGGCTTGGCGCTGGGCTCAGACGGCATGGTCTACGTCGGCGAGGCCGGCCGCGTCTGGCGCGCGCCCGTGAGCTCGCCGCGGGTGCCGGAAACACTGCTCGACGGCTTGCCGTCGGACGGCGCTCACCCGCTGAAGGAGATCGCGTTCGGCGGCCGCGACCAGCTCTTCGTCAACGTCGGCTCGTCCTCCGACGCCTGCCGCGACGACGCCGGCAAGCAGGCCGTGCCCTGCCCCGACCGCGCCGGCGCCAGACCGCGCGCCGCCGTCTACGAGGCGATGCTCGGTGGTCCCGGCCGCACCGTTCAATCGTTCGCGCCGTATGCCACCGGCTTGCGCAACTCGGTGGCGCTGGCCTGGGTCGCGGGAGCCGGCGTGCTGCTGCAAGGCGAGAACTCGATCGACTACGCCGACGAGACTTCACCGCCCGAAGAGCTGAACACCTTGCGCAAGGGCAGCGATCACGGCTGGCCGTATTGCGTCGGCGCGCAGCAGCCGGCGCGCGGCTACGAAGGTCGCTTCGACTGCGCGAAGACCGTGGCACCGACGATGCTCTGGCCGGCCCACGCCGCGCCTCTGCAGATGATCGCCGTCCCGGCGGCAGCGAAGAACGCGTTCGCCGGCCAGCTCGTCGTGGCCTGGCATGGCTATCGCCCCGGCGGCCACAGCGTGGTGAGCTTCACGCTCGATCCGGCCGGCAGGCCGGTCGGCGCCGCGCGGCCATGGATCAGCGGCTGGGCGGCGGCCAAGGGCGTTCGTCCGCTGGGGGCGCCGACGGGCATCCTGGTCGATTCGTTCGGGCGCCTGCTCGTCGTCGAGGACCGCAACAAGACGCTGCTGATGCTGACCCGGGAATCTCCATGACCGCTCTCGCCTTCGAGGTGCTGCACACGCAAGGCGAGGCTCGCCGCGGCCGCCTGACCCTGCGCCACGGCACCGTCGAGACGCCGGTCTTCATGCCGGTCGGCACCGTCGGCACCGTCAAGGGAGTGATGCCTCAGTCGCTCGAGGCGATGGGCGCGGAGATCATCCTCGGCAACACGTTCCATCTCTGGCTGCGACCGGGGCTCGACATCCTGGCGCAGTTCAAGGGCCTGCACGCCTTCGAGGCATGGACCCGGCCCATCCTCACCGACAGCGGCGGCTTCCAGGTCTGGTCGCTCGGCGCCAACGCCAAGGTCAGCGAGCAGGGTGTCGCCTTCCAGTCGCCCGTCAACGGCGACAAGCTGATGCTCACGCCCGAAGTCAGCATGCAGATCCAGACCGTGCTGAACAGCGACATCGCCATGCAGTTCGATGAGTGCACGGCCTACGAGATCGAGGGTCGCATCACCGGCGAAGAGGAGGCGCGGCGCTCGATGCAGATGAGCCTGCGCTGGGCGGTGCGCTCGCAGGCCGAGTTCGCGCGGCTCGAGAACTCGAATGCGCTTTTCGGGATCGTCCAGGGCGGCATGTTCGAGCGCCTCCGCGAGGAGTCGGTCGACGGCCTGGCGGCGCTCGATCTGCCCGGCTATGCCATCGGCGGCGTCAGCGTCGGCGAGCCGAAGGCGGAGATGCAGCGCATCGTCGCCCACACCCCGCACCGGCTGCCGGCAAGCAAGCCGCGCTACCTGATGGGCGTGGGCACGCCCGAAGACCTGATCGATGGCGTCGGCGCCGGCGTCGACATGTTCGACTGCGTGATGCCGACCCGCAACGCCCGCAACGGCCATCTGTTCACGCGCTTCGGTGACCTGCGCATCCGCAACGCCCGCTACAAGACCGACGAGGCGCCGCTCGATCCGACCTGCGGCTGCGCGACCTGCGCGCGCTTCTCGCGGGCCTATCTGCACCACCTCGACCGCTGCGGCGAGATGCTCGGGCCGATGCTCGCGAGCATCCACAACCTGCACTTCTACGTGAGCCTGATGCGCGACATCCGCGCCGCCATCGAGGCCGACGCGTTCCCGACGTTCGCCGCGCAGTTTCTCGCTGACCGCAGGCGCGGCATCTAGCGCCGCGTCGGACGGCCCGTACCGCCGCCAGGGCCCGCCGCCCACAGCCCGGCGGGTCCTCTCCCCCTGGCAGCGTGACGGGCCGGTGCTAGCCTGCCTCGACATCTTTCGAGGATCACCATGACACGAATATCCGACATCATGACCAAGAGCGTTGCCGTGGTTCAGCGCGATGAAACCTTGCAGGCCACCGCCCAGCGCATGCGTGACATGGACATCGGCTCCCTGCCGGTCGTCGACGGCAAGGCGCTGGTCGGGATGGTCACCGACCGCGACATCGCCATCCGCGGTGTTGCCGACGGCATGATTCCGCAGGAATCGCTCGTCGCCTCGGTCATGACCGAGGAGGTGCGCTGGTGCAGCGCCGACGACACCGTCGAGCGGGTCATGGCGCAGATGGGCGGCGCGCAGGTCCGCCGACTCGCCGTGCTCGACGCCAACCGCGAGATCGTCGGCATCGTTGCGCTCGGTGACATTGCGACGCGACAATCGGCCCCCACCGACGACGCGTTGCGCGAAATTTCAGCGCCGGAGCATTGAACCCCCCGAATCCCGAGTTCAGACCGAACGCCGTCCAGCGCTATCTGGGCGTCCGTTTCATCGCCCCGGCCGCGCAGCATGTGCTGCGCCATCCGGGTCGCTTCGCATGGCAGACGCTGAAGGCGTTTCGCGCCAATCAGGGGTTGCTGCTGGCCGGCGCCGTGGCCTACTACGCGCTGCTGTCGATCGTTCCCCTGCTGATCCTCGCGGTGATCGAGCTGTCGCAGCTGATCGACGAGAAACAGCTGCTGTCGACGATCGGGCGCTACCTCGAGTACATCGTGCCCGGCCAGTCGAAGGCGTTCGTCACCGAGCTCAGCGTCTTCCTCGCCAACCGCAGCAACGTCGGCTGGGTCGTGTTCGGGACCATGATCTTCTTCAGCTCGCTCGCCTTCTCGGTGCTCGAGAACGCCATGTCGGTGATCTTCTATCACCGCGTCGTCGCCAAGAAGCGGCGCTTCATCTTTTCGGCGCTGCTGCCCTACGCCTACATCGTCTCGCTCGGCGCCGGCCTGCTGCTCGTGACGCTCGTCGCAGGCAGCCTGCAGGCGGTCGGCAAGGAAAGCGTCGAGCTGTTCGGGCACGAGTGGTCGCTGAGCGGCCTGTCGGGCCTGCTGCTCTACCTGCTCGGCTTCGCCGGCGAGATCTTCGTGCTGACCTCGGTGTACCTCGTCATGCCGGCCGGGCGGCTGAGCCTCAGGCACGCGCTGATCGGCGGCGTCACCGCGGCGGTGCTCTGGGAGATCACGCGCCACATCCTGGTCTGGTACTTCGCAACGCTGTCGCAGGTCAACGTCGTCTACGGCTCGCTGACGACGGCGATCGTGGTGCTCCTCAGCCTCGAGATCGCCGCGACGCTGCTGCTGCTCGGCGCCCAGGTGATCTCCGAGTACGAGCGCATCGGCGTCGAGCCGATGGTCAAGGAGCCGAAACCGGCGGCGATCGGCGCGCCCGTCTGACGTCGTACCCAACCGGTCAGGCTGCCAGCAGCGCGGCGACGCGATCGCGCAACGCCGCCGGGCTTGTCTGATCGGCCGGCAACGGTGGTCCGGCGACGAGGTCGACCCGGTTGAACACGCCGCGCCGAAACGGTCGGCTCATCGCCTTGCCGCCGGCCCGAGAGAAGAACGAGCCCCAGAGGTTTTTCAGTGCCAGCGGCACGACCGGCACCGGATTCGTCTCGAGCAGCTTCATGACGCCCCCCTTGAACTCGGCGAGCTCGCCGTCGCGCGAGATCGCGCCTTCCGGGAAGATGCAGAGCAGGTCGCCGTCGTCGAGCACACGCCGGGCGCGGG
>JBDTCA010000319.1:0-16077 GCA_039923815.1 Caldimonas sp.
ACGGCGTCGGGCTTGATGATCGAGAGGGTGCGTTCGAGCGCCATAAGTTCTCCGGGATTTTCTTCGGCAAAGCCTTTGATTGTAGAGGTCCGTCGCGCGCCGTCCGTGTGTCAACGACCGCGCCGGCCACCGCCGCCGGGGCCTCCGTAGCCGCCACCCCCGCCACCACCACCGGATCCGCCACCGCCGCCCGAGTTGCCGCCGTAGCCACCACCGCCGCCGCCGCCACCGTAGTTGCCTCGGCCACCGCCACCGCCGCGATTGCCACCGCCACCGCCACCTCCGCCGCCACCACCACCGCGGTTCTTGCGGTGGAACGCGTCGGCCCCGATGTATCCGACCGAGGTCTGCAATGGATCGGGCTGCTTGAGGCCGTTGCCACGCGGCTCGTTGTTCGGACGCTGGGCGCTGCCACCAGCGCCGAAACCGCTGTTCGGGCCAATGCGACGGCCTTGAACGAAACGATGATCGAACGTCTGCTGCAACGGATTCGGAATCGAGCCAGGGTCACGGGCGAAATCGCCGTCGTCGTCGTGGTCAGGAGGATTGCGATCGGGGTCGGGATGACGGGTGTCGTCGCCACCGTCGTCGGGGCGCCCGTGGTTCGCCTGCGGGTTGTTCGACTGCGAATTGAACTGCCCACCGGAGGGTCCGTTCGACTGCGGCCGCTGGCGGTCGTTGGGACGCGCATTGCGCGGGCCGCGATCGTCACGCCGCTTCGGACCGTTTTCGCGGGGAGTATCGCGGTCGTTCGCTCTCGCATTGCCGCGTCCACCGTCACGCCCCTCGTCGGCACGGCCTTCGCGCTCCACCGGCGTTCCGGCGGCGAGCCGGCGGATCGAACGCACATCGGCGTCGTCGAGGTCAACCCAGACGCCACGCTTGAGGCCGTGCGGGAGCACGACGGTGCCGTAGCGGATTCGAATGAGGCGGCTCACGGTGAGGTCGACGGCCTCGAACAGTTTCCTCACCTCGCGGTTGCGGCCTTCGGTGATGACGACGCGATACCAGGTATTCAGTCCTTCGCCGCCGCCATTGGCGATCGACTTGAAGGCGGCCCGCTGGCCTTCGATCTCCACGCCGTCGAGCAGCTTGGCGCGGGCCTCGTTTTCGAGCGTGCCCATGACGCGCACCGCGTACTCGCGCTCCACGCCGAAGCGCGGATGCATGAGCTGGTTCGCGAGGCCGCCCGAATTCGTGAACAGCAACAGACCTTCGGTATTGATGTCGAGCCGTCCGACCGACTGCCACTTGCCTTGTTGCAGACGCGGCAGGCGCCGGAACACGGTCGGTCGGGCCTGGGGATCGTCGTGGGTGACGATCTCGCCAGCCGGCTTGTGGTACGCGATGATCCGCGCCGGCGGCGGCACGATACGAAGCCGCACCGGCTTCCCGTTGACCTCGATCCGGTCGCCGAAGGAGATCCGCTGGCCGACGTGCGCCGGCTCGCCGTTGACGGTGATCTTGCCGTCGGCGATCAGCTCTTCCATGTCGCGGCGCGAACCGACCCCGGCCTGGGCCAGGACCTTGTGGAGCTTGGGCGCATCGGGCTCGGGGGCGAGGATGCGCTTGTTGGGCTCGTCCGGTTCGGCATTGGCTTCGGGCTCGGGCTCCGACTCGGTATCGAACTCACCGGAGACCACGTGTTCGAATACTTCGCCGGCTTCGGGTGCCGGCGGCCGGTGCATGTGGCGCGGAAGCGGACCCTCGAAATTGGGCGGCATGGCGTGCATGGCGCGACCCGGCCCTGCTTCGTCAGTGCGCTCGCCACGACGGCGATCCCGACGGCTCCGGCGCCGGCTGCGGTCGCTGCGACCTTCTCCGCCTGCACCGTCGCCGCCTTCGCCCTGCCCCTCACCCTCGCGATGGTCGCCGCCGTTGCCAGCGCCGGCGCTCTCGCCGCCCGACGGGGTCGAAACGGAGACCGCGTTGTCGGACAGGGTCGCAGGCTCGGCCTGCGCGTGGTGGTCGCCAGCCATCGGCGGCGCGGAGTCGTTGTTGTCGTTCATGCGTGCGGTTCCAGGTCAGCCACGTCGGCAGGCGGCCGATCGGCCACGGTTTCGGGAAAGGAGAGCATCGTTTGGGATGTGGTGGCCGCAGCTGCATGCGCGTCGGCCGTGGGCACGCCATCGGCACCGATCAGTGTCGGCAGTTGCTCGAGGCTGGCCAGGCCGAGGTCGTCGAGGAATTGCCGCGTCGTCGCCAGCAATGCCGGCCGGCCGGGCGATTCGCGGTAACCGATCACCTCGACCCAACCACGGTCTTCGAGCTGCTTGACCGTCGAGCTCGCGACGGCCACGCCACGAACGTCCTCGATGTCGCCGCGGGTCACGGGCTGGCGATAGGCAACGATGGCGAGCGTTTCGAGCAACGCCCGCGAATACCTCGGCAAGCGCTCGGGCTCGAGCCGAGCCAGGTAGGTCGCCATCTCGGCACGGCTCTGGTAACGCCAGCCGCTGGCGACCGCTACGAGTTCGATGCCGCGGCCGTCGCAGTCCCGCGCAAGTTCGTCGAGCAGGCCGCGCAAGCTGTCGACGCCGACCTCGCCGGCAAACAAAGAAGCCATGTCCCGCACGCCCATCGGTTGTGCGGCGCAGATAAGCGCGGTTTCGAGGACGCGCTTCGCATCCAGGGTATTCATGTCGTCGTGAAAGTCCTCGTCCGCTTTTCATCGCGGCATTCGTCACGTCGTGAACGCGGCGGGGGCGCCAATGGTCGCGGCGCAGATCTGGGTGCACCCTCGGGTGCGGTCACGTCTCGGTGGTCTCTTCAGAGGCCGGAGCGGGGCGTTGGCCGCCTCGTCGCCCCGCCGTGGGGTTCCCACCGAAAGGGAATCCGCGATTGTAGCCAGACCACCGCGTGGGAGTATGGCGCTCCGTTATCCGGGGGCGATGCTGGTGATCTGACTGCAGGCAGCGGCGAAATCAGCGGGCGGTGCCGATCTCAAATCGAGCAGCGCACCGGTCGCCGGATGTACGAACGCGAGCCGGGTCGCATGCAGCGCCTGTCGCTCCATGCCGAGCGCCGCTGCGCCGCCGTAGAGGCGATCGGCCACCAGACGCAGCCCTCGAGACGCCAGGTGGACCCGGATCTGATGCGTACGACCGGTGTGCAGGGTGCAGCGCAGCAGTGAGTAGCCGTCGGCTGCCGCAAGCAGCTCGATGTCGGTTCGCGCCGGTTTGCCCGACCCGACGATTGCCATCCGAGTGCGCAGCTTGGGGTCGCGACCGATCGGTGCCTCGATCGTCATGCGCTCGGCTGTGGGAGTGCCGTGGGCGATGGCGAGATAGCTCCGCTGCACGTCGCGGGCGGCGATGGCGCGCACCAGTGAGGTGACCGCGGCCAGCGTGCGGCCGACGACCATGAGGCCCGTGGTGTCCTTGTCGAGGCGGTGGACGATGCCGGCGCGTGGCAGAGCCGCGGCCGAGGGGTCGCGGCCGAGCAGGCCGTTGAGGATGGTGCCCGACCAGTTGCCTGCGGCGGGATGCACGACGACGCCGGCCACCTTGTCGATCACGAGGATGGAATCGTCTTCGTAGACGATGTCGAGCGGTAGCGATTCGCCGCGATAGGCGCGGCTTTCGGCGGTGGGTTGCAAGGTCACGGCCAAGCGCTGGCCGACGCGAACGCGGTGAGCCGGGCTGGTCTGGGCGGCATCGTCGAGTCGCGCCCAGCCGCCCTTGATCAGCTGCTGCAGATGGCTGCGCGAGAACTCCGGCACCAGCGCGACGACGACCTTGTCGAGTCGCTCGCCGTGCACGTCGCCGTCGACGACGGAGGTACGGATTTCCGGTCCTTCGTCTTCAGCCTCGTCGCTGCCGAAAGTCTCGTTTGAAAGCGCCGGGTCGGCGTCGGTAGGGGACATTTCGACCATATAAGATTCAGCCCCGCCTGCATCCTGCGCGGTGCCTGCCCGGTACCTCGCCGCACCCTGTGTCCCGCATGAATCCGATCATTTCTTCCTGGCGTTCCTGGCTCGCAGTGTCTTCGATCTGCGTGGCCGCAGCAGGGATCGCTGGCTGCGATACGACACCGCGAGACGAAACCTCACGCTGGTCGCCAGAACGCCTCTATACCGAAGCCAAGGAAGAGGCCGCTTCGGGCAATTACGAGAAGGCGACCAAGCTCTACGAACGACTCGAAGGTCGCGCCGCAGGCTCGGTGTTGGCGCAGCAAGCGCAGATCGAGAAGGCATTCCTTCTTTGGAAGAGCGGCGAAAAGGCCCAGGCGTTGTCGACGCTCGAGCGGTTCATCAAGCTGCACCCGACCAGTCCGGCGCTGGACTACGCGTTCTACCTTCAAGGGCTCGTGAATTTCAACGAGAACCTGGGGCTTCTCGGCAGCTTGACCAATCAGGACCTTTCCGAGCGTGACCAGCAGGCCTCTCGCGACGCCTACCAGTCGTTCCGAAAACTGACCGAGCAGTTTCCGCAGTCGGCGTACACCGAAGACGCGCGCCAGCGGATGAACTACATCGTCAATTCGCTGGCGGCCTACGAGGTGCACGTGGCGCGCTACTACTTCAGGCGCGGAGCATTCATCGCGGCGGCGAATCGGGCGCAGCAGGCGATCCAGGAATTTCAGCAATCGCCCTCGACCCAGGAGGCGCTGATCATCATGGCGCAAAGCTACGACCGCCTCGGCCTGACGCAACTGCGCGACGACGCCACTCGCGTACTGAAGACAAACTTCCCGAATTCCGGCACCGGCGCCGATGGCGAAACCGGTCGCAAGACGCCCTGGTGGCAGCTCTGGTAGGACTCGGTCTGCGGCCGTCAGAAGCTGACGTCGAGGCTGGCCGCTCCGGTGGCCGCAGGAGCGCCCGCCAGCTCGCGCAGCCAGGCAATCGCCTCGTCCTCGTCGTCGATGCGGCGCATCGGTGGTAGCGCCGCGAACAGCCGGCGCCCGTAGTTCATCGTCGCCATGCGCGAGTCGCAGACGACCAGCAGGCCGCGGTCGGTCTCGCTGCGGATGAGCCGACCCGCGCCCTGCTTGAGCGACACCGCAGCCTCGGCGACGAAGTACTCGGAAAAGGCATTGCGGCCCTCCCCTTCCAGCTTCTTGACGCGCGCCTCGACCAGAGGGTCGTTGGGCGGCGGAAACGGCAGCTTGTCGATGACGACGCACTGGAGCGCCTCGCCGGGAACGTCGACACCCTCCCAGAAGCTCTGCGAACCCACGAGCACGGCATGGGGCGCATCGAGGAAGCGCTGCATGAGCTGGCGCTTTGATCCCTGCCCCTGCACGAGCACCTCGATGGCATCGCCGCCGTCGTCGAAGCTGGCACGCAGCTGTGTACCGACAGCCTGCAGCGAGCGCAGCGTCGTCGTCAGCACGAAGGTGCGGCCGCCAAGAGCTCTGACACATCGCGCAGCGAGCTTCGCGACGGCCGCGGCATGGCCGCTATCGTTGGGCTTCGGGAAGTGGCGCGGCACGTGTATGCGGGCGTTCTCCGGGTAATCGAACGGGCTGCCGAGCCGGGCGATGCGGGCGCCGTCGAGGCCGGCGCCTTCGGTGAACCAGCTCAGCTTGTCGTTGTCGCCGAGCGTGGCCGAAGTGAAGATCCAGGCCTTGGCGCTGCGGCTCATCTGCTCGCGAAGCGCGACGCGAATATCGAGCGGTGAATCGACCAGCCGGGCGTGATGCGCAGAAAGATCGATCCAGCGGATCTGCCCGTCGCGCGGCGCCTCCCCAAACAGCGCAGCGAGGTCGCCGAGCCGCTGCCCACGCTCGGCCAGGCGAACGAAGTCCGGAGCGAGTTCGCTCACGGTGTCGAGCCCTTGCCGCGCCGCTGCGCAGGCGTCTTCGAGCTGACGGAGTGCCTGCGCGAAGGCGTCGTCGCCACTGCGTTCCGACCAGCGCAGCTTCAGGTTGCCGCGCACGTCGCCAAGGCTCCCGTTGGCAGCAATCCGGAGATCGCGCGCACCGCGGTCGACTGCGGCCGCCAGCTCTTGCCACGCCACCAGACCACGGGCGTGCTGCAGGCCAAGGGCGAGCATGTCACGCGCGAAGTCGATCACCTGCGACGAGCCCAGCGTCGTGCCGAGAAACTGGATGCCTGCCTCGCCGAGCTGATGGGCCTCATCGAACACCGCCACCTCGACGCTCGGCAGCAACTCGGCGACGCCGCTGTCGCGCAGCGTCATGTCGGCGAAGAAGAGGTGGTGATTGACGACCACGAGGTCCGCGAGCATCGCCTCGCGCCTGGCCTTCATGACGTGGCACTGCCGGTACTCCGGGCACTCGCTGCCAAGGCAGTTCTCGCGCGACGAGGTCACCAGTGGAACGATGCTGCTGCGTTCGTCCAGCCCCTCGAGCTCGGCGAGATCACCGCTCACCGTCGTGTGTGCCCACGCTTCCACCTTGGCGAGCGCCCGCACGGCGAAGCGATCGGGCAGGTGCGTGTCGTGCCGTGCCTGGCCCATGCGATGCAGGCACAGATAGCTCGAACGGCCCTTGAGCAAAGCCACCGTCAGCGGCAGGTTCAAGGCTGCCCGCAGCCGCGGCAGGTCGCGCATGAAGAGCTGGTCCTGCAGCGTCTTGGTCGCCGTGCTCAGCAAGGTACGGGCACCGCTCAAGAGGGCGGGCACGAGATACGCATAGGTCTTGCCGACGCCGGTCCCGGCCTCGACCACCAGCGCCGCACGGTCGTCGATCGCGGCGGCTACCGCCAGGCCCATCTCGATCTGGACGGCGCGCTCGACGTGTCCGGGGTCGGCTGCCGACAGCGCCCCGCCGTTCGAGAGCGCCGCTTCGACGGCGCCTTGCAGCGGGCTCAAGCCGACCGGCCCTGAGCCGACCCGATCGTCATGCCGGTTGGCGCGGTTCGAGCTCGGCTTCGATGCGCGACATCTTGTCCCGCAAGAGGAGTCGGCGCTTCTTCAGGCGCCGCAACGCCAAGTCGTCACCGCCGGCATCGGCAGTCGCCCGATCGATGAGATCGTCGAGATCGGCATGCTCCATTCGCAGCTCGATCAGGTGTCTCGGCAGCGAGTGGAGGTTGTCGTCCATGAGTGCCGCAAGCGTGCGACTAGTTGGCGGTTTTGGAGGTTTCTACCGAGGGCAAACCGATTATAGTTTTCGCCCATGAGCATCTCGAGCCTGGGCTACCGGCTGTCCGCCACGACCGGTATCCACCGTGGAGATCGCGCCTACCAGCAGGACCAGGTGCAGATCCTGCCGCACGCCCGCATCCCCGGCTGCGTGATGGGCGTGCTGGCCGATGGCATGGGCGGCAAGAGTGGCGGCCGCAAGGCTGCCGACCAGGTGCTGCTGACGGCCCAACAGCTGTTCGAGCGCTATGCGCCGACTCGCGACGACCCGACCGAAGCACTCAAGCAACTCGTGCTCGAAGCGCACCTGATGATCAAGCTGACTGCGATCACGTCGGAAGAAGAACCGCACAGCACCATTGCCGCGTTCATGATCAGCCCGACGCGCGAGTGCGATTTCGTCCATGCAGGCGATTCGCGCATCTATCACTTTCGCGCCGCCGAGATGGTCAGCCGCTCCATTGATCACTCGTATGTGCAACGACTCGTCGACGAGCGCCAGATCACGGAGGAAGAGGCCAACAACCACCCGCAGTCGAACCTGCTGACCGGTTGCCTCGGCACCTTCCAGGATCCGCCGCTGTCGCAAAAGCACATCGACCGCCTGGAGATCGGCGACAGCGTGCTGTCGTGCAGCGACGGTCTGTGGCACTACTTCACACCGCGCGAGCTCGGTGCGATCGTGCATGCGCTGCCGCCTCGCGAAGCCACCGAGATGCTGGTCGGCAAAGCTCGCCAACGCGCCCGTGGATCGGGCGACAACCTCTCGCTCGCGCTGGTGCGCGTCGAAGCCCTGAGCTAGTCGGCGGCCTACGGCGCCGACGCCGCACGCGTCAGCGTCGCCGCGGCAGGCAGCGGCAACGAGATTCCCGGCTGATGCTTCTCCATTCGCCGTATCGCTGAATCGATCGCTGTTTCGCGATGCTGCGCCGCCCGCTGCTGGCGGCTGTCGAAGGCCTTCCGGCTGGTCTCTTCGCGTGCCTTGCGAAGCGCGGGGTCTGCTGCATCGGGCGCGGCTCGTCTCTCGCTCGGCGAGTGCCTTTTGGTACCGCCACTGCTGGCTGCGGACGCCGCCGCAGCTGCCCGCGTCGGCCTGTCGGCTCGGGGCGACTTGTTGGTCTGCCGTTTCGGCGGGGCAAGCGCCGCGGATGACGCCGTGTCCGCCTTGCGTGCACGTGCCGCCTCGCGCCGGTCGTCTTCCGTGGACTTCGCGGCAAGTTCGGCGCGTCGCTCGTTGGCGCGTTTCTGCCGACGAGCGTCGTCGAGGACGCGCTGGCGGATCCGCAGCGCATCGATGGCGATTCGTCGATCCCGTCGAGCATCGGCGACGCAGGCACTGACGACGAAGCGCTGCCGGCACTCCTTGTCACGCTCGGCGAAACGCGCCTCCGCGGCTGCGCGCTCACTGACGATCGAAGCGAGCTCGCCTGTCACCGCATCGACCGCGGTCAAGGCCAGGACCGGGCCGACCGTCAGAGCCAGAGTTGCAAACAGCGCCGAAGCGATGCGGCGGGAGGCGAGGCCGGCGAGATTCATGTCAACGAAGTGTCGACGCTGCGGCGCGATTCGGCCAGATATTCGGTGGAAGCCATTTCGCGCAGCCGCGACACCGTCCGGGGAAATTCGTGCACCAGCGGCCCTTCCGTGTAAAGCGCCTCGGGCTCGACCTCGGCCGAGATGACGAGCTTGACACGGCGGTCGTATAAAACGTCGACGAGCAGGGTGAAGCGGCGAGCCTCCGACGCCAGGCGCGGCGGCATCTGCGGCACGCCGGACAACAGCAGCGTGTGGAACTGCGTCGCGAGCTCGAGGTAGTCGTTCTGGGATCGCGGCCCGCCGCACAGCTCCTTGAAATCGAACCAGACCACGCCACCGGCGCGCCGCCTGGCCCGGATCTCGCGGTGCTCGATCCGCAGCAGCGGGCTTTCGTCGCGCGCCTCCGCGAGTCGCTCGAAGGTTTCCGCCATCGCCGCGTCGGCCGCCTCACCCAGGGGCGTGTGATACAGCGTCACGTCCTCCAACGTCGATTGACGGTAGTCCGTTCCCGCATCGACATTGACGACCTCGAGCCTCGCTTTCAGAAGCTCGATCGCCGGCAGCACGCGATCGCGATGCATGCCATTCGGGTAGAGCCCATCAGGTGGGAAGTTGGAGGTCGTGACGATGCTGACGCGATGCTCGAAGAGCGACTCGAGCAGCCGGTACAGGATCATCGCGTCGGTGATGTCGGAGACGTGGAATTCGTCGAGACAGACGAGCCGGAACCGTCGCGCCATGCTCCGGCCCAGATGCGAGAGCGGGTCGCTGGTGCCGTGCATGTCTGCCAGCTCGCGATGCACCTCGCGCATGAACTCATGGAAGTGGAGCCGGGTCTTCCTGAGCAGCGGAACCGCGTTGTAGAAGCAGTCCATCAGAAAGCTCTTGCCGCGGCCCACGCCTCCCCACATGTAGACGCCGCGCGGGATTGGCGGACGCGACAGCAGCTTCGTGAAAGTGTTCGAGCGCCGAGCCTTGTAGTCCGCCCACTCGTTCTCGCAACGCTCGAGCGACTGGACGGCGCGCAGTTGCGCCGGGTCAGATCGGTAACCTCGTTCGACGAGGGTTCGTTCGTAGAGCTCGCGGACGCCCACCCTCGGGGCTCAGAAGTTGAGGGCGCGCTTGTCGACGGCGAGCGCCGCTTCCTTGGTCGCTTCCGAGAGGCTCGGATGAGCGTGGCAAATGCGCGCGATGTCTTCGGACGATGCCTTGAATTCCATCGCCACCACGGCTTCCGAGATCAGCTCCGAAACCATCGGTCCGATCATGTGGACGCCAAGGATCTCGTCGGTCTTCTCGTCGGCCAGCATCTTGACGAGGCCGGTGGTGTCGCCGAGTGCCCGGGCCCGGCCGTTGGCCATGAACGGGAAGGTGCCGGCGCGAAACGCGCGGCCTTCGGCTTGCAGCTGCTGCTCGGTCTTGCCGACCCAGGCAATCTCGGGGCTCGTGTAGATGACCCAGGGCACGGTGTTGAAGTCGACATGCGGCTTGTGCCCGGCGATGCGCTCGGCGACTGCCACGCCCTCCTCTTCCGCCTTGTGCGCGAGCATCGGCCCGCGAACGACGTCGCCAATGGCCCAGACATTCTCGAGGTTGCTTCGGCAGTCCTCGTCGACGACGACGAAGCCGCGGGCGTCGAGCGCCAGCCCGACCGCGTCGCCGTTCAGGCCGGCCGTGTGCGGGACCCGACCGATCGAGACGATGAGCTTGTCGCAGGCCAGCGTCTGTTGGCCGCCCGATGCATCGGTGTAAGCGACCGACACGACCTTGTCGCCGACTTCGACGCCGGTGATCTTGACGCCGAGCACGATCTTCATGCCTTGGCGCGTGAACGACTTGTGGGCCTCCGCGGCGATCTGCTTGTCGACCGCGCCCAGGAAAGTCGGCAGGGCCTCGAGAACCGTGACCTCCGCGCCGAGCCGTCGCCACACCGAGCCCATCTCCAGGCCGACGACGCCGGAGCCGACGATGCCGAGGCGCTTCGGCACACCGGCGATGGCGAGAGCGCCGTCGTTGGACAAAACGTTTTTCTCGTCGAAGGGCGAGCCGGGCAACGCCCGTGCGCTGGAACCGGTGGCGACGATGACGTGCTTTGCCGTGATCGTTTCAGGCTTCGCGCCGGCAATGGCCACGCTCCAGCCGCCACCTTCGGCTTGGCCTGCAAAGGAGCCCAGGCCATGAAAGAACGTGACCTTGTTCTTCTTGAACAGATAGAGGATGCCGTCGTTGTTCTGCTTCACGACGGTCTTCTTGCGCGCCATCATCTTGGCGACATCGATCGTCAGCTTCTCGACGCCGATGCCGTGCTCGGCGAAGTGGTGGCCGACCTGGTCGAAGTTCTCCGACGACTGCAAAAGCGCCTTGGACGGGATGCAGCCGACATTGGTGCAGGTGCCGCCCGGGGCGGGGCCGCCCTTGTCGTTCTTCCAGTCGTCGATGCATGCAGTGGAGAAGCCGAGCTGCGCGGCGCGAATGGCAGCGATGTAGCCGCCGGGCCCGGCGCCGATCACGATGACGTCGAATGAAGTCGCCATGATCAGATCTCGAAGAGAAGTCGGGCGGGATCCTCGAGCGCCTCTTTCATCGCCACCAGCCCCAGCACCGCCTCGCGGCCGTCGATGATGCGGTGGTCGTAGCTCAAGGCGAGGTAGTTCATCGGCCGCACCACGATCTGGCCGTTCTCGACGACGGCCCGATCCTTGGTGGCGTGCACGCCGAGGATGGCTGCCTGGGGTGGGTTGATGATCGGTGTCGACAGCATCGAGCCGAACACGCCACCGTTCGAGATCGAGAACGTGCCGCCGGTGAGGTCGTCGAGCGAGAGCTTGCCATCGGCCGCCTTCTTGCCGAACTCGGCGATCTTCTTCTCGATGTCCGCGAAGCTCATCTGGTCGGCGTTGCGCAGGATCGGCACGACCAGCCCGCGCGGCGAGCCGACGGCGATGCCGATGTCGAAGTAGCCGTGATAGACGATGTCGTTGCCGTCGACCGACGCATTGATGATCGGATAGCGCTTCAGTGCCGCAACCGCCGCCTTCACGAAGAAACTCATGAAGCCGATCTTGGTGCCGTGCTCCTTCTCGAACTTTTCCTGAAAGCGCTTCCTCATGTCGATCACAGGCGCCATGTTCACTTCGTTGAACGTGGTCAGGATCGCGTTGGTCGATTGCGATTGCAGCAGCCGCTCGGCGATGCGCGCGCGCAACCGGCTCATCGGCACCCGTTGCTCGGGGCGGTCACCCTGGCTCGATGGCGCAGGGGCCGACACGCCTGGAAGCGGCCTCGGCGTCGCGGCAACCGACGCCTTGGCGGCGGGCACCGACGACACGTTCGGGCCGGATGTGGGCGCGGAAGCGCGAGCAGCAGGAACAGCAGGCAACGCCGCCTTCGCTCCACCCTCCAGAACGCCGAGAACGTCGCCCTTGGTCACGCGGCCGTCGCGGCCCGTGCCAGGCACCGAGCCCGCGGAGAGATCGTGCTCGGCCATCAGCTTGGCAGCCGCCGGCATTGCAATTTCGCTCTTGGTCTGCGCGAGTGCCGCGACGTCCCCCGTGATGCCGGGCCTCTCGCCGGCGGCCGGCTCGGCGGCCGGGACACTTTCGATCTGCATCGCCCCGGAGACGGCTTGCTTGCCCTCGGTGTCGATCTTTGCGATGAGCTCCTCGGCGATGCAGCTGTCGCCGTCGTTCTTCAGGATCTGGGCCAGCACGCCGGACGCTGGCGCCGGTACCTCCAGGACGACCTTGTCAGTCTCGATCTCGACCAGGATCTCGTCCATCTCGACCGGCTCGCCGGGCTTCTTCCTCCATTGAAGCAGCGTGGCCTCGGCCACGGATTCCGACAGCTGCGGAACCTTCACTTCGATCAATGCCATTTCATTTGCCTTCTTGTGATCGCCACGGCCGAATCACTTTGTGAGAACGAAGCCCTTGAGCTTGCCAAACGCCTGCTCGAGCAGCGCCTTCTGCTGCTCCTGGTGCAGGTGGGCGTAGCCGACCGCAGGCGACGAGGACGGCGCGCGCCCGGAATAGCCGAGTTTCTGGCCCTCAAGCATGTTCTCGTGGATGTAGTGCTGCACGAAGAACCAGGCGCCCTGGTTCTGAGGCTCGTCCTGACACCACATCACTTCCGTGAGGTTCGGGTACCGACGCAGCTCGGTCGAGAACGCCTTGTGCGGGAACGGATAGAGCTGCTCCACACGCACGATGGCGACGTCAGCGTTCTTGCGCTCGCTGCGTGTCCTGACGAGGTCGTAGTAAACCTTTCCCGAGCATGCAATCACGCGCTTGACCTTGTCGGCGTTGAGCTCAGTGCTCGTCTCGCCGATGACGGTCTTGAACTCGCCCTTGGTGAAGTCGGTCAGCGGCGAGCTCGCATCCTTGGCCCGCAGCAGCGACTTCGGCGTCATGATGATCAGCGGCTTCCTGAACATGCGCACCATCTGCCGACGCAACACATGGAAGATCTGGCTCGCCGACGTCGGCTGCACGACCTGCATGTTGTTGTCGGCCGAAAGCTGCATGAAGCGCTCGAGGCGTGCCGAAGAGTGCTCCGGTCCCTGGCCTTCGTAGCCATGCGGAAGCATCAGCGTCAGACCGTTGGCCCGACCCCACTTGACCTCGCCTGACGCAATGAACTGGTCGATCACGACCTGCGCCCCGTTGACGAAGTCGCCGAACTGCGCCTCCCAGATGACGAGCGTGTTCGGCTCGGCGCTGGCGTAGCCGTATTCGAAGCCGAGCACGGCCTCCTCCGACAGCAACGAATCGATGACCACGAAGGGCGCCTGGCCGTCGGCGACGTGCTGCAGCGGCGTGTAGGTGCCTTCGTCCCATTTCTCGCGGTTCTGGTCATGAAGCACGGCATGGCGGTGCGTGAAGGTTCCTCGTGCCGAGTCTTCGCCGGACAGCCGAACCGCATAGCCGCTGGCGACGAGCGATGCGAACGCCAGGTGCTCACCCATGCCCCAGTCGACGCGGAGGTCGCCTCGGCCCATGGCAGCGCGGTCGGCCAGCACCTTCTCGACGAGCGGATGGACCTTGAAGTTCCCCGGCACGGTCGTGATGCGTTCGGCCAGACGCTTGATTTCGGTGACGGGCAGCGCCGTGTCCGATGCATCGGTCCACTTCTTGCCGAGAAACGGTGCCCAGTCGACCGAATACTTGCTCTTGTAGTTGGTCAGCACCGGGTCGTAGCTGTTCTTGCCGGCATCGAGCGCAGCGCGCGTCGACTTGACCATCGCGTCGGGGCCGTCGGCCGGCAGCACGCCCTGGGCCACGAGCTTGTCGCCGTAGAGCTTGCGCGTGCCGGGGTGAGCGACGATCTTCTTGTACATCAGCGGCTGCGTCATCGACGGCGTGTCCTGCTCGTTGTGGCCGAGCTTTCTGAAGCAGACGATGTCGACGACGACGTCCTTGTTGAACTCCTGCCGGTAGTCGAGTGCGAGTTGGGTGCAGAGCACGACCGCCTCCGGGTCGTCGCCGTTCACGTGCATCACCGGCGCCTCGATCATCTTGACAACGTCGGTGCAGTAGAGGGTCGAGCGCGAATCGCGCGGATCGGAGGTGGTGAAGCCGATCTGGTTGTTGATGACGATGTGGACCGTGCCGCCGGTGTAGTAGCCGCGCGTCTGCGCCAGCGCCAGCGTCTCCATCACGACGCCCTGGCCGGCGAAAGCGGCGTCGCCATGAACGATGATCGGCAGCACCGTGTCGCCTTCGGCGTCGCCACGGCGGTCGAGCCGGGCCTTGACCGAGCCCTCGACGACGGGGTTGACGATCTCCAGGTGCGACGGGTTGAAGGCAAGACTGAGGTGGACCGGGCCGCCCGGCGTCGTGATGTCGCTCGAGAAGCCCTGGTGATATTTGACGTCGCCGGAAGGCAGGTTCTCGGGAGCGGTGTGATCGAACTCCGCGAACATGTCCTTCGGCATCTTGCCGAGCGTGTTCACCAGCACGTTGAGGCGGCCTCGGTGGGCCATGCCGATCACGATCTCCTGCACGCCCTTCTCGCCGGCGCGCTGTACACATTCGTCCATGGAGGCGATGAAGCTTTCGCCGCCTTCGAGCGAGAAGCGCTTCTGGCCGACGTACTTCGTGTGCAAGTAGCGCTCGAGGCCCTCGGCAGCGCTCAGGCGCTCGAGGATGTGCACCTTCTCCTCGGCGGTGAAGATCGGCTTCGAACGGATCGACTCGAGCCGCTGCTGCCACCAGCGCTTCTCGGTCGGCTCGGTGCAGTGCATGTACTCGGCACCGATCGTGCTGCAGTAGGTCTCGCGAAGCGCCTGAACGATGTCGCGCAGGGTCATGTGCTCCGCGGTGGAGAAATAGGTGTTCGTGGCGCTGAACACCATGTCCATGTCGGCCTCGGTGAGGTCGTAGAACGCAGGTTCGAGCTCCGGAATCTTCGCCCGTTCCTGGCGCTTCAGCGGGTCGAGATCAGCCCAACGTGACCCGAGGACACGGTAGGCGGCGATGAGCGACTGGACATGCACCTGGCGACGCGCGATCGCAAGATCTTCGTTCGACGTCCGGTTGCCGAAGGCATTGGCCTTGGCGCGCTGCGCGAACGACTCGACCACCGGCGCGTGCGCCATGTCACGTGCGGAAGAGCCATCGGCGGCCGGCACGTTCTGAAGCGCGTCGAAGTACGTTCGCCAGTTGTCGGGGACAGAGCCGGGATTGTCGAGATAGGCCTCGTACAACTCTTCGACGTACGGCGCATTGCCGCCGAACAGGTACGAGTTCGCCCTGCTTTCCTGCATCATGTCGCTCACCTTTCGCCGGTTTCCGGCGGTCGTAGTGGGTATCGAGAATCGAACCTTCCGGTCGCCGGCTGCACCAGCTTGCGGATCGCGACCCGATGCTCGACAGGAAGGAGCAGCGGGAAGGGCCTCGAGGCCACGAAGGACTTTAGCACCGGCAAGATGGCGTCATGCCCCTCAGGGCTACCACGGCGCGATGCCTGTTCGTGACCCTTGCCGCGAATGGAACAGCGCGTACGACTTCCGTCGGACTCAGGACAGGCGGAGCTTCGCTTCCCGGTATTCACGACCCAATCGCTCGACCAGGACGCGTGCTGGCACGACCTCGCGAACAGGGGCGATGCCCTGCCCACAGCCCCAGATGTCCTTCCAGGCCTTGGTCGCGTCGCCCCCGAAGTTCATCTTCGTGGCATCACTCTCGGGCAGCGCGTCGGGGTCGAGGCCGGCGGCGACCACCGAACCGCGCAGGTAGTTGCCGTGCACGCCGGTGAACAGGCTGGAGTAGACGATGTCGTCGCTCGTGCAGGCCACGATCATCTGCTTGTAGCCTTCGACGGCCCGCGCTTCCTCGGTGGCGATGAAGGCAGAGCCGATGTAGGCGAAGTCGGCGCCCATGGCCTGCGTAGCGAGCACCGCGCCGCCTGTGGAGATGGCTCCCGACAGCGCGACCGGGCCGTCGAACCATTGCCGGATCTCGGCAATGAGCGCGAACGGGCTCTTGACGCC
>JBDTCA010000320.1:0-4008 GCA_039923815.1 Caldimonas sp.
CGTCGATCTCCTCCTCGCTCGGCGTACCGGCCATCAGGACCTCGGCGCCCGCCTTGAAGGTGTCGGCCATGGCACCTTCGATGAAGATGTCTTTCCTGGCGAATTTGTCGACGATCTCGAAACCGCCGCGCCTCGCGCCTTCATCGGCGGCATCGGCAGCGGCCGGCAGGTCGAAGGCGACAACGGTGAAGCTGTCGGAGTTGTAGAGCATGTGCATGGCGGGGTCTCCTGACCGCTAGCTGCGGGCCGAGGCCGCGAATGCAAGCCGCTCGGTCCGCAGACTCATGACGCCGGCTCGATCGACTGGAGCAGGAGGTCGAGCTCGGAGCCACCGGCCGCGTTGCGCTGGGTCACGTGGGCGGGCAGGTACGAATGCGCGGGATCGAGCCAGACCTCGTACCCGCGGTCGTAGGCGCTGCCGTCGCGGACCAGCTTGACGGCAGGGACCGGGCCCGCCGCTGTCTCAACGGTTTCGAGGCCGGCATAGCGCAGCGTCCAGACGCGGGCGTCGCCGCGGGCGCCGACCACGACCATCGTGATGCGGCCGCCTTCGACCAGCCGCTCCGGCTCTGCGGCGGCGATGGCGGCGAGCTGGATCATCCAGCTCAGCTGGTCCTGGGTGCCCGCGAGCAACGGCCACGCCGTCTTCGGACCCGAGAACGTGATGGTGCCGGCTTCGCGCTGGAAATTGGCCGCCTGCGGCGCCCGCCGTGCGCGCTGGTCGAGGAAACGCACCGGTGCCAGCCCGGCGGCGTCGATGTGGCCCTCGCTCGTGAGCTTGAGCAGCGTCAGGCCGGCGATGCGGGCCTCGAGCGCGAGGCTGTAGCCATCGCCATCATGGCGCCAGCGGATCTCGCCGGTGCCCCGGAAAAAGCCGGAGCGCACCTGGTAGCGCAGGGTCGCCGGCGCCGGCAGCTGCGTGCGATAGACGGGCGGCGGCTGCTCGCCGGCCGCCAGAAGCGGTTGCACGGCGATGCCGGGAGCACTCGCAGAGACAACCGCGGTGGAGACACCGGTATCGACAGCCGCATCGGCGGCGGGGGCCACGGCGCTGCCGTCGAGCCGCGGCACCAGGGGTTCGCTCGCCGCGGCCATCGTCGACGTCGACGGCCGCTCCAGCTCCTGCTCCGGCATCGTCGATGGCGGCTCCGACGCAGACGCGCTGCTTGCCGCTGCTGCCACTTCGGCGCCGCTCGACGGCGACTCGGCCGTTCCTGCCGGCTCATGCACGACTTCCCGCGCCGGCTCGCGCGCCGCGCGCAACGGCCGAGGCCGCGGCGCCGGCCGGGGCATCGGCGCCACAAAGGGCTCGGGCACCGCATCGGCCGGCGCTTCTGCAGGCGCGACTTCGACCGGCGTCGCCGCGATCGTGCGCACCGTCATCGGCGCGCCGACCACATCACGGCCGGCCCCGGTCGGCAACGCATCGACGCCGCCGAGCAATACCGCGTGGCCGAGCAGCACCACGGCGACGACACCGGACCAGGTGCGTCGCTGCCGCGAGCGCGCCGCGGCGATGGCTTTCGGGTCCAGCATCGACAATCGGGTCTCGATCCGCAAACGATGTCCGCACGCACCAGTCGAAAGGCGCGCGCCGTGATTCGGCAGCGGCTCGCGCACCTCAAGGAACAACCACCATGAAGCTCGCCACTTATCACGACGGCTCTCGCGACGGCCAGCTCGTCGTCGTCTCGCGCGACCTCGCTACCGCCCACTATGCCAGTGCCGTCGCGGGCCGCCTGCAGCAGGTTCTCGACGACTGGAACTTCCTGTCGCCGCAGCTCGAAGACATCTCGTCGACGCTCAACGACGGCAAGGCGCGCCATGCGTTCGCCTTCGAGCCGGCGCGCTGCATGGCGCCGCTGCCGCGCGCCTACCAGTGGGCCGACGGCTCGGCCTTCGTCAACCACGTGGAGCTCGTGCGCAAGGCCCGCAATGCCGAGATGCCGGCCAGCTTCTGGACCGACCCGCTGATGTACCAGGGCGGCAGCGACGACTTCCTCGGCCCGCGCGACGACATCGTCGCGGGCAGCGAAGACTGGGGCATCGACTTCGAGGCCGAGGTCGCCGTGATCACCGGCGATGTCGCCATGGGTGTGGCTGCCGAAGCAGCGATCGACGGCATCCGCCTCGTCATGCTGGCCAACGACGTCAGCCTCCGGAACCTGATCCCGGCCGAGCTCGGCAAGGGCTTCGGCTTCTTCCAGAGCAAGCCGGCGACCGCCTTCAGCCCGGTCGCCGTCACGCCCGAAGAGCTCGGCACGGCCTGGCACGGCGGTCGCCTCCACCTCGACCTCGAGAGCACCTGGAACGGCACGCGGGCGGGCCTGTGCAACGCCGGCGAGGAGATGACCTTCCACTTCGGCCAGCTCATCGCCCATCTCTGCAAGACGCGCAACGCCCGCGCCGGCTCGATCTTCGGCAGCGGCACCGTGAGCAACAAGGACTGGTCGCGCGGCTACTCGTGCATCGCCGAGAAGCGGGCGATCGAGACCATCGAGAACGGCAAGCCCGAGACGGCGTTCATGAAGTTCGGCGACACCATCCGCATCGAGATGAAGAACGGCGACGGCCAGAGCCTGTTCGGCGCCATCGAGCAGAAGGTGGCGAAGCTCGCCGCGGCCTGAGGCCCCGGACCGCGAGCCGACCGGCGTGAGCGACATGAGCAACGAGCTGCCGCGCACGCTGAAGATCGTCACCGTCTGGCTGCTGCTCGGTGCGGCGATCTTCGTGGCCTTCCAGTGGTTCCAGCACGACCAGGCGAAGACGCGCTTCCAGATCGACGGCGGCGTCGTCGAGATCCACCGCGGCAGCGACGGCCACTACCACTGGCCGGGGACGCTCAATGGCCGCGCCGTCGACTTCCTCGTCGACACCGGCGCCAGCGGCATCGCCATTCCGGCCGCTCTCGGCCGCGAACTCGGCCTGGTGTCGGAAGGCACGATGCGCTCGAGCACCGCCGGCGGCATGGTCACGGGCGAGGTGATGCGCGCCGACCTGACGCTGCAGGGCGGCGTTCGCGCCGAGCGCATCCGCGTCGTCGCACTCGGAGGCCTGGCCGACAACCCGCTGCTCGGGATGGACGTGCTCGGTCGCCTGGCGTGGCACCAGGAAGCGGGCGTGCTGCGCATCGATCTGCGTCCGGCCGGCGCCGGCGACCGCCAGGCCAGCCGGCCTTGAGCCGCGGCCGGCAGCGCCGCTAAGCTCGTCGCATGAATCGACTCTTCGCCCGCTTCCTGCTCGCAGTGCCGCTTGCCTGCGTGCTCCTGCCCGGCCACGCTGCCGAGCCGGCCGCCGGCTGCCCGCCGCAGGCCACCCCGCTCAGCGCCAACACCATCGCGGCAGGCCAGCGCCAGGCCCGCGACCACGGCTTTTTCTGGCGCGTCAGCAAGGACGGTCGTGCCTCGTATCTCTACGGGACCATTCATGCCGCCCGCGAAGCGTGGATGTTCCCCGGGCCGACGATCGTCGACGCCATGCGGGCCAGCGACGTCGTCGCCCTCGAGCTCGACGTCCTCGACGCCGACATCCAGCGCCGGCTCGCCGTCGCCATCGGCCCGGCTCGCGCCGAGCCGCTGCCCGCGGCGCTGGCGAGCCGGCTGGAGCGCCGCCGCGCTGTCGAGTGCGTCGATTCGGCCGCATTCGCCAGCTTTGCGCCCGAGTTCCAGATCGCGTCGTTGACGGTGCTGGCGGCCCGCCGCGACGGCTTCGATCCGGCCTACGCGATCGACCTCGTCCTCGCCGGCACGGCCCGCAACCTCGGCAAGCAGGTGCTGTCGCTGGAGACGCCCGAAACGCAGATGGCGGCCCTGCAGATGCCGAGCCAGGCCGAGACCGTCGCCTTCGTCAAGGCCGGTCTCGACGACCTCGATTCCGGCCGTGCCCGGCCACTGGTTCGGCGCATGGCAAAGGCCTGGGTCGACGGCGACTACGCCGACCTGTCGCGCTACACCCAGTGGTGCGAGTGCATGCGCACGTCGGCAGAGCGCGCCGCCATGAAGCGCCTCC
>JBDTCA010000321.1:0-12070 GCA_039923815.1 Caldimonas sp.
CGAACTGGATGAAGCCGACCAGCGCCGAGGCGCCGCCGAGCAGCACCGCGCCGACATAGGGAATGAGGTTCGTGACGGCGGCCGTGACGCCCCACACGGCGGAGTGGTCCAGGCCGATGGCGAAGAAGGCGAGCCAGGTGAGCAGGCCGACGACGATGCTGGTCGCGAGCTGCACCAGCAGGTAGCGCTGGATCTGGCCGTTGATCTCGTCGAGGGCCTGGATCGTGACCCGCTTCTGGCTCAGCTTCGGGCCAGCGAGTTGGACCATCTTGCGGCGAAACGTGTTGCCCGAGGCGAGCAGGAAGAAGGTGACGAAGAACACCACTGCGAACTGGCCGAGGAAGGTGACGAGGCCGAGCGTGCCGGTCCAGAGGTAGTCGCGCACGTCGAGGCCCGGCTTCTCGACGACGACCCGCGTCACCGCGCGTGACGGTGGCGTGGTCACCTGCGTCACTGTCGTGGTGCGGGAGCGGTTGAGCGCCAGCCCCGTCTGCACGCCCGAGGCGACTCCCGACGCCACGCTGGCCACCGGCGTGCTCGCCGCCTGGCTCACCTCGGCGGCACGCTCGATCTCGGCGGCGGCTTCCTGGACCTTGGCCAGCGTAGCCGCCGAGGTCTGCCGCTGCGATCCCTGCACCGCCTGGCGCAGCTTTTGCGCCACCTGCGGCAGCGTCTGGATCAGGGAACTGGCGTCGTCGCTGATCGACCAGGCACCAGCACCGAGGGCGCCGATGATGCCCGTCAGCAGCAGGCCGGCGCCGAGTGCGCGCGGCAGGTGCCAGCGCTGCAGTGCGTCGACCACCGGCGTCAGCGCGTAGCTGGCCATGATGCCGAGCAGCAGCGGAATGACCACCGTCTTGGCCCAATGCAGCGCGAACACGCTGGCGAGGACGGCGATGATGGCCAGGGAGAGGCTGCGCACGTCGACCGGCATGTGCAGCAGGACCCGCGCCGGCTCGGCAGCGTCGGCGTCGGTTGTTGTCGCGTTCGGAGCCGCGGCCGCGCCGGTCGCGGAGGTGGGCGCTGCAGCGTCCGCCGCTGCGGCCACGTTCGTCGGGGGGGCGGTGTCGTTGGGGTTCATGTCGCGTGAGTTCACTTCGGGGTCTCGTCGGCAACGGTGATGTAGTGCCGCGAAAGCTCTGGCGGCAGCGGTGAATCGAGCAGGCCACAGGTCAGGCGCAGCGCGTCGGCGGAGAGGTCGGTCAGGCGACCGTTCGGGCTCATCCGGATGGCGGTCGTGACCCAGTTGCGGACGACGCCGGGGCGCTGCATCCACGACAGCGTCTGCAGATGGCCGAGCGCGTCGACCATGCCGGCGGCGTTCGGCGGCTGCCACGCCGGCACGTCGGCGAATGGCTGCCAGGTCGTCATCACGGCCTCGTACCAGGCCTGGCCCTCGGTGCTGTCGGCGAGCACGCCCGGCACCATGCGCGAGAGAAAGGCCGTGTAGGCGGCGACGTCGAGGACGTCCGACTCGAGCCACTCGGCGACTTCGACGTTGGCCTCCGGCCGCGCCGCCAGGGGCGCGATTTCGCCGCAGCCTCGCCGCATCGCCAGCCAGTGCAGGCGATCGATCGGCCGGGCCACGCCACGCGCGCCCATCAGCCGCCGCGCCGCCTTCAGCAGCTCCTGCCGGGCCGGCAGAGGCTGGTAGCCCATGCGCGCGAGCAGACGCTCGAACCACGGCAGGCGGGCCGCGCCCGAGAGGCTGGCGGCGTGTTCGCGAAGCACGTCGGCGCCCGGCATCGCGGCGGTCTCGATCTGCCAGGCCCGGAGCGCGCGCTTGCTGCCGGCCGGGATCAGCATCGCCAGCAGCACCGCCTGCAGTTCAGCGGAGCCATTGACGGTGGCGAGGCGGGCGCCGGCATCGCGTTCCGGCGCGATCTCTGCCAGGCCGGCGGCGTGGACATCGTTGCTGCTTCCCATGGCGTGGCCCTCAGAAGACCGCGGCGGCGCGAAAGCCGAACAGATGCGCCACCAGCAGGGTCGGGAACTGGCCGACGGCAGCGTTGTACGCGAGCACGGCGTCGTTGAACTCGCGCCGTGCGAAGGCCAGCGTCGTGTCGCTGCCGGCCAGTCGCGTGTTCAGCTCCGGCAGGTCGACGCCGGGCGCCGACCGCACCGGCAGCCTTGCCCTCGCGTCGCTCAGGATCTCTTCGGCAACGCGCAGGCTCGTGATCGCGCTCGCGGCGCCCGGGCGCACACGCGCCTTCTCGCGCGCCGCGTCGGCCTGACGGCTGGCGGCGCGAAGCGCCTCGAGGCGCGGCCCGGCGGCGCTGAGCACGCTGCTGAGCATCTCGTGCTGCGTCTCGATCAGCGCCTGGCGTTCGCGATGGCGGCTGTCGACGGCAGCGAAGCGTGCGACCAGCGCCGAGCGCAGCCGAACCATGCGGTTGTAGGCGCCGACGATCCAGAAGCCGACGATGGCCGCCGCGCCGGCGAGAAGCGCACCGGTGGCTGTCACCCGCTCAGCTGGCGAGCCAGGTCTCATAGCCCTTGCGACGCAGGTCGCACGACGGGCAGAAGCCGCAGCCGTAACCCCACGCATGACGATGCTCGCGATCGCCCATGTAGCAGGAGTGCGTGTGCTCGACGACGAGCTCGATCAGCGGCTCGCCGCCGAGCTTTTCGGTCAGCGCCCAGGTCTGGGCCTTGTCGAGCCACATGAGCGGCGTGTCGATCGTCATCGGCGTGTCCATGCCGAGGCTGATGGCGAGTTGCAGCGCCTTCAACGTGTTGTCGCGGCAGTCGGGATAGCCCGAGTAGTCGGTCTCGCACATGCCGCCGACCAGCACCGACAGGCCCCGCCGATCGGCCACGGTGCCGGCGAAGGTGAAGAAGAGCAGGTTGCGGCCGGGCACGAAGGTGTTCGGCAGGCCGCCGGCGTTCATCTCGATCTCGCGCTGGCTGGTCAGCGCGGTGTCGGAGATCTGGCCGAGCAGCGACAGGTCGAGAAGGTGGTCGTCGCCGAGGCGCTTGCCCCAGCGCGGGAATTTTTCGTGCAGCTGCGAACGCACGTGCAGCCGGCTTTCGAGCTCGACCGAATGGCGCTGGCCGTAGTCGAAGCCGATCGTCTCGACGTAGGCGTATTGGTCGAGCGCATGGGCCAGGCACGCGGTCGAGTCCTGGCCGCCGGAGAAGAGCACGAGGGCGCGGCGCGGATCCCTAGGCACGCGTTTCTCCCTGGCCGAGCACGACCCACTTCTGCGACGTCAGGCCTTCGAGGCCGACCGGGCCGCGGGCGTGGAGCTTGTCGGTCGAGATGCCGATCTCGGCACCGAGGCCGTACTCGAAGCCGTCGGCGAAGCGGGTCGACGCGTTCACCATCACGCTCGCCGAATCGACCTCGCGCAGGAAGCGCATCGCCGCGGCGTGCGAGTCGGTGACGATGGCGTCGGTGTGATGCGAGCCGTGCCGGTTGACGTGGTCGATGGCCTCGTCGAGCGAGCCGACGACCTTGATGCTCATGATCGCGGCGAGGTACTCCTCGCCCCAGTCGGCCTCGCTCGCGGCGGCGAGCTTGGCGCCGTCGATTCCGCGCAGCAGCCCGAGCGCGCGGGCGTCGCCGCGCATCTCGACGCCCTTGGCCGCGAACACCGCGCCGATGGCAGGCAGGAACGAGGCGGCAACGGCTTCGTGCACGAGCAGCGACTCGGCGGCGTTGCAGGGCGACAGCTTCTGTGTCTTGGCGTTGTCGACGATGGCGAGCGCCATCGCCAGGTCGGCACCGGCGTCGACATAGACGTGGCAGTTGCCGTCGAGGTGCTTGAGCACCGGCACCGTGGCCTCGCGGGCAACGCGCTCGATCAGGCTCTTGCCGCCGCGCGGGATGATCAGGTCGACCGACTCGCGCGCGGCCAGCAGCAGGCCGACGGCGGCGCGGTCGGTCGTCGTCACCAGCTGAACCGCGTCGGGCGGCAGGCCGGCTTCGGCGAGGGCGGCCTGCACCAGCTTCCAGAGGGCGACGTTGGAGGCGATCGCTTCCGAGCCGCCGCGCAGGATGCAGGCATTGCCGCTCTTGATGGCCAGCGCCGCGGCCTCGATGGTCACGTTGGGCCGGCTCTCGTAGATCATCGCGAAGACGCCGATCGGCACCCGCATGCGGCCGACGCGGATGCCGCTCGGCTGTTCGCGAAGGCCGGTGATCTCGCCGATCGGATCGGCCATGGCAGCGATCTGCTCGCAGCCGAGCGCGACCGTCTCGACCGTGGCGCGGCCGAGCTCGAGGCGATCGACCAGCGCCGGTGCCAGCCCGGCGGCGCGAGCGGCATCGACGTCGACGCGATTGGCGGCCGCCAGCCCGTCGCCGGCCGCCCGAAGCTTGCGCGCCAGTGTCGTGAGCGCGGCGTTGCGGGCCGCCACCGGCGAGGCCGCGAGCAACCGTGCCGAGGCGCGCGCGAGCGTGCCCATGTGGGCGATGGTGGTCGGCAGGTCGGCCGGGTTCATGGCGCGGATTGTTTCAGAGTTGCCCCTGCATCCGGCCTGTGTCGGAGCGTCGAACCGGAACGGCCGGGCGTTTTATGCAGACAGCGTCACACCCGGTCGAGAATCGGTTCATGAACCATCGACCAGCCTTGTTCGCACGCCGCACCTCTGCACTCCGGCTGGCCGCAAGCGCCGCTGTGCTCGCCTTCGCTTGCCTCGCCCTGCCGGCCACGGCATTCGACCTGCAGGCTCACCGCGGCGGCCGCGGCCTGCGGCCCGAGAACACGCTGGCCGCGTTCGAGAACGCGCTTCGGCTCGGCGTCGACACGCTGGAGATGGACGCCGCCATCACCGCCGATGGCGTCGTCGTCGTCTCCCACGATCCGGCGCTGAACCCGGCCATCACCCGCGACGCCGAGGGCCGCTGGCTGCGCGACCGGCCGCTCATCAGGTCGCTCACGCTGGCCGAGCTGCAGACCTATCGTCTCGGCCGCATCGACCCCGCGAACGCCTACGCCCGATCGTTCCCGAACCAGATTGCACAGGACAACGAGCGCATCCCGACGCTGGCGGAGGTGTTCGCGCGGGTCGCGTCGCTCGGCGCGGAGCACGTGCGGTTCGACATCGAGACCAAGGTCTTCCCCGATCACCCCGAATGGACGCTCGATCCCGAGACCTTCACGAGGAAGCTGCTCGACGTGATCCGCGCCGCCGGCATGACCCGGCGCGTGATGATCCAGAGCTTCGACTGGCGCACGCTCGCGCTCGTGCAGCAGCTCGAGCCCGGGATGGACACCGTGTACCTGAGCTCGCGCGCCAATCTCGACACCGGCGGCCTCTGGACGCTCGGCCTGCAAGCCGGCGCCTTCGCGAGCACGGGTCAGATGGTCAAGGCCGCCGGCGGCACGATCTGGGCGCCGACCTTCACGACGCTGGGCGAGGCCGATCTCAAGGCGGCGCAGCAGCTCGGTCTGAAGGTCGTGCCGTGGACGGTGAACGAGCCGCGCGACATCGAGCGCCTGCTCGGATGGGGTGTCGACGGCCTCATCAGCGACTACCCGGATCGCGTCCGTGCGGCAATGCAGTCGCGCGGCATGGCCTTGCCGGCGCCGTGGGTGCCGCGCTGACGAAGCGAAGGACAGCGCCGGGTCAGCCGATCTCGTCGAGGCGGATGCAGGCGGCCTCGTGCGCCTCGCCCACCGCGAGCAACGGCGGCACCACCTCGGCGCAGGCGGCGACGGCATAGGGGCAGCGGGTGCGAAAGACGCAGCCCGAAGGCGGCGCCAGTGGCGACGGCAGTTCGCCCGTCAGCGCCGTGCGCGCGGCGCGGCCCAGCGCCGCACTGCCGCGGCCACCGCCGACGCGTGGCGTGCTGGCCAGAAGCGCCCGCGTGTACGGATGGCGTGGCGTGTCGAACAGGGCCCGCTTCGGCGCCCGCTCCATGACGCGGCCGAGGTACATCACCAGCACCTCGTCGGCGATCAGCTCGACGACGGCGAGGTTGTGCGAGATGAAGACATAAGCGACGCCGGTCTCCTCCTGCAGGTCCATGAGCAGGTTGAGCACCTGGGCCTGGATCGAGACATCGAGCGCCGACACCGGCTCGTCGGCAACGACGATCTTCGGCTCCAGCATCAGCGCCCGCGCGATCGCGACGCGCTGGCGCTGGCCGCCGGAGAACATGTGCGGGTAGCGGCCGTGGTGTTCGGGCCGCAGGCCGACGCGCTCGAGCATGGCGCGCGACTTCGCGCCCCGATCGGCCACGCTCGTCGTGCCCTGAATCGCCAGCGGTTCCTCGAGCGCCTGGCCGATCTTCTTTCGCGGGTTCAGGCTCGCGAACGGGTTCTGGAACACCATCTGCACGGTGCGGCGCAGGGTCTTTTTCTCTGCGTCGTCGGCCACGGACACATCGCTGCCGGCAATTCGCAAGGTGCCCGCGGTCGGCGACTCGAGCATCGCCACCTGGCGCGCCAGCGTGCTCTTGCCACAACCCGATTCGCCGACCACGGCCAGCGTTCGAGCGGCCTGCAAGCTGAACGACACCGACTCCAAGGCACGCACGACCGCCTTCGGCTTCAAAAAACCGGTGGAGACGGCGTAGTGCCGGGTCAGGCCCGAGGCCTCGAGCAGCGCGGCGGCACGGTCCGTCATGCGATCTCGCGATGCTCGGGCAGGGGAAAGAAGCAACGTGCTCGCGCATCGCCGAGCTCGAACAGCGCCGGCCGCTCGGCGCGGCAGCGCGGCTGCACGTAGGGGCAGCGCGGCGAGAGCAGGCAACCCTGCGGCCGATCGAGCGCGCCGGGCACGACGCCAGGCAGCGACTGCAGCCGCCGGCGGCCGGCGTTGCGCTCGGGCAGCGCGGCCAGCAGCGCCTCGGTATACGGATGGCGCGGCTGCTCGAAGATCCCCGGTACCGCGGCGGTCTCGACGACCTGGCCGGCATACATCACGAGGACGCGATCGGCCACCTCCGAGACGACGCCGAGGTCGTGGGTGATGAGCACCAGCGCCATGCCGCGCTCCTCCTGCAGCTTCTTCAGCAGCGCCAGCATCTGCGCCTGCACGGTGACGTCGAGCGCGGTGGTGGGCTCATCGGCGATGAGCAGCCGGGGGTTGCAGGCGATCGCCATCGCCAGCATCACGCGCTGGCTCATGCCGCCCGAGAGCTGGTGCGGGTAGGCGTCGAGGCGCAACTCGGCGTCGGCGATCTCGACCGCCTTCAGCAACTCGAGGGCGCGGGCGCGGCGCGCCTTGCGCGAGCCGCCTTCGTGCAGCGCGATCGTCTCCATGAGCTGGAAGGCGACCGTGAATGACGGATTCAGGCTCGAGGTCGGGTCCTGAAAGATCATGGCGATGTCGGCACCCAGCAGGGCGCGCCGCTCGCGGGCCGACATCGTCTGCAGGTCGCGACCGTCGAAGGCCAGGCGCGCCGCACGCACGATGCCGGGCTCGTCGACGAGGCCCATCGTCGCCAGCGCCGTCACGCTCTTGCCGGAGCCCGACTCGCCGACGATGCCGACCACCTCGCCGGCATCGACCGTGAACGAGACGTCGTCGACGGCGTGCAGCGATGCACTCTGGTCACCGGGGAAGTCGACGGTCAGGCCATGCACGTCGAGCAGCAGGGCGGCCGTGGAGACCTGGGTCATGGGTGGGTCTGCGGTCATGTCAGCGGCTCAGCAACTCGACGTAGCCCTGGTAGCTGAAGGTGCGGTTCTTCTTCTGCCCGGTCAGCTCGGTCAGGATGCCGAGATCCTCGAGCAGCCTCACCGCAGCCGTGGCCGTCGGGAAGGTCGTGGTCAGCTTCTGTCGAACCTGTTCGATGGTGCAGCGCGGCATCATCGGCAGCAACTCGAACAGGCGCAGGCCGATGGCTCCGGCCTTCGGTGCCGCCAGAAGCCGGCGCCGGTCGGCCGCGACCAGGCTGGCGACGGCGACGATGCCCCGCTCCGCCGCTGCCGCCGAAGCCTCGATTCCCTCGAGAAAGAACAGCACCCAACCTTCCCAGTCGCCTTCGGTGCGAACGGCGGCGAGGCGCCGGTAGTACTCGGCCCGGTGCTGCTTCAGGTACCCGCTGAGGTACATCAGCGGCTCCGGCAGCAGACCCCAGTCTTCCAGGAGCGCGGCAATCAGGAGTCGGCCGATGCGACCGTTGCCGTCGAGAAACGGGTGAATGGTCTCGAACTGCACATGCACCAATGCCACCCGCACGAGGCTCGGCAGCTGCGGCGACTTGTCGTGGATGAAGCGCTCCAGATCGGCCAGCAACGCAGGCACCTTCCCGGGCGGCGGCGGCACGAAGGCCGCGTTGGCCGGGCGCGTGCCGCCAATCCAGTTCTGCGATCGGCGTAGTTCGCCCGTCTGCTTGCCGGTCCCGCGCGCACCCTCGAGCAGCAGCCGGTGCGCACCGCGCAACAGTCGCACGCTGACAGGCAGGCCGGCCGGGTCGCGCAACTGATCGCGAACCAGCCGAAAGGCGCGCAGGTAGTTGGTGACTTCGGCCACGTCGTCGATGTTGCTGACAGCGGTGCCTGCTTCCTCGTCGAACAGGTCGGTCAACGTGGCCTGTGTGCCCTCGATCTGCGATGTCAGCAGCGCTTCCTTGCGTACCGCGCTGTAGAGCAGCCAGTCGACCGAGGGCACCAGTCCGGAGACGCCCGACAAGCGCGCCAGAGCCAGCTCGGCGCTGCGGTTCGCCACGGCGAAGGATTCGGGCGCCAGGGCAGGCCTGGCCGGCGGCAGAGCACGTGGCACGAAGGCCCGGATGGCTTCGCCCAGCGTCGTGGACGTGACATAGGTGCCGGTACTGCGCATCGTGTGGAAGCGGCGTTGAATGGCTGGCGATGATATTAAAGCATTCTTTAATTTATGGCGAGCCATTGAAAGCTCGCTTGCGCAGGACCGGGCGGTGGCAGCGAGCAACGGCCATCCGCGAGGTGGAGGTCGGCCGCGCCGACGATCATGTCTGACGTTTCAGCTTCGGATCGAGCGCATCGCGCAGCCCGTCGCCGGTGAGGTTGAAGGCGAGCACGGTGATCAGGATCGCGAGGCCGGGCAGCGTCACGACCCACCAGGCGCTCTGGATGAACTCGAGCGCGCTCGCCAGCATCGAGCCCCATTCGGGCGTCGGCGGCTGGGCGCCGAGGCCGAGGAAGCCGAGGGCAGCGGCGTCGAGGATGGCCGACGAGAAGCCGAGCGTGGCCTGCACGATCAGCGGCGCGGCGCAGTTCGGCAGCACGGTGTCGAACATCAGCCGGGCCGTGCCGGCGCCGGCGACGCGTGACGCCGCCACGTAGTCCTTGGCCAGCTCGCCCAGCACGGCGCCGCGCGTCAGGCGCACGAAGTGCGGCAGCATGACGATGGCGATCGCGTACATGGCGTTGGCCAGGCCGGGGCCGAGCACGGCGACGACAGCGACGGCGAGCAGCAGGCTCGGCAGCGCCAGCATCACGTCCATCGCCCGCATGACGGTGAACTCGATCCAGCGGCCGCGAAAGAAGCCGGCGAGCAGCCCGAGCACGACGCCGAGGCTGAGCGACAGGCCCACCGAGACCAAGCCGATGACGAGCGAGAGCCGGGTGCCGTGGATGAGCCGTGAGAGCACGTCGCGGCCGACCGGGTCGGTGCCGAGCACGAACACGTGGCCGCCGATCGCCTGCAGCGAAGGCGGGCGCAAGGTGGCGTCGCGGAACTGCTCGCTCGGGCTGTACGGCGCGATCACGTCGGCGAGCAGGGCGGTCAGCACCAGCGCCACGATGACGACGAGGCCGACGACGGCGCCTCGGTTGCGCCGGAAGTCGCGCCACAACCCGACCAGCGGCGACGGTGGCGCCGGTGGTTTCGGCGGTATCGGCGGCGCAGTGGCCGCGCCTGGGCCTGCGACGAACTCTGGCACCCCGCTCATGGAAGGTGCCGGATCCGCGGGTTGATCACGCCGTAGAGCACGTCGACGATCAGGTTGACGCCGATGATGATCGTGGCCGTCAGCAGGATGCCGCCCTGCACCGCCGGGTAGTCGCGTCGGTGGATCGCCTCGACCAGCCACTTGCCGATGCCGGGCCACGAGAAAATCGTCTCGGTGAGGATGGCGCCGGCCAGCAGCGTGCCGACCTGCAGGCCGATCGTCGTCACCACCGGGATCAGTGCATTGCGCAGGGCATGGATGGCGACGACACGAAAGCGGCCGGCGCCCTTGGCCCGCGCCGTGCGCACGTAGTCCTCGCGCAGCACCTCGAGCATCGACGAGCGCGTCATGCGTGCGATCACCGCGAGCGGAATCGTGCCGAGCACGATCGCCGGCAGGATCAGGTGCGACAGGGCGCTCTTGAACGCGCCCTTGTCGGACGCGAGCAGCGAATCGACGAGCATGAAGCCGGTGACCGGTACGATGTCGTACTGGATCGCGATGCGGCCCGACACCGGCGTCCAGCCGAGCCAGACCGAAAAGCACAGGATCAGCAGCAGGCCCCACCAGAAGATCGGCATCGAGTAGCCGGTGAGCGAGGCGCCCATCACCGAGTAGTCCCAGGCGGTGTTGCGTTTGACGGCGGCGAAGATGCCGGCCGGCAGGCCGATGACGAGCGCGAACAGCATGGCGACGATCGAGAGCTCGACCGTCGCCGGAAAGCGCGCCGCGAATTCCGAGAACACCGGCTCGTGCGAGATCGCCGATAGGCCCAGGTCGCCGTGCAGCGCCTTCCAGACGTAGTCGGCGTACTGCACCGGCAGCGGCCGGTCGAGCCCGAACTCGTGGATCAGCCGGTGGTAGCGCTCTTCGGTCATGCCGCGCTCGCCCGAGAGCGCTTCGACCGGATCGCCTGGAATGAGGCGGATCAGCGCGAAGACGAGCATGGTAATGCCGATGAAGGTCGGCACGACCAGGGCGAGGCGCTTGAGGACGAACGAAAACACGCCGCAGTCCGGTGCTGGAGCGGCGCGACTACTGGCCGGTGATGTCGACCTTGTCGAAGTAGTGGTGCGCGGTCGCGTCCATCTTGTAGCCGGTGACTTCCTTCCTGATCGGATCGAAGCGCACCGAATGGGCGATCGGGATCCAGGGCGCCTCGTTGTGGACGATGGTCTGCGCTTCGGAATAGAAGCCGGCGCGGTCGGTCTGCCGGGTCGCCAGCTTGGCCATCTGGATCAGCCGCTCGAAGTCCTTGTCGCACCAGCGCGCGACGTTGCCGCCGCCCTTGACGGCCGCGCAGCCGAGCAGCGGCACGAAGAAGTTGTCGGGGTCGCCGTTGTCGCCCGACCAGCCATACATGATCGATTGCTGCTCGCCGACCTTGCTGCGCTTCCTGTACTCGCCCCACTCGTAGGTGATGAGCTTGGCGTGGACGCCGACCTTTTCCCAGTCGGCCTGGATCAGCTCGGCCATGCGCTTGCCGTCCGGGTTGTACGGCCGCGTCACCGGCAAGTACCAGAGGTCGACGTCGACGCCGTTCGGGTAGCCGGCCTGCGCCAGCATCGCCTTGGCTTTGACCGGGTCGTACGGGTAGTCCTGGACGTTGTTGTTGTAGCCCCAGAGCGTCGGCGGGATCGGGTTCTTCGCCACCTGCCCGGCGCCCTGGAAGACGGCGTCGAGGATCGCCTTCTTGTTCGTCGCCATGTTGAGCGCCTGGCGCACCAGCTTCGAATCGAACGGCTTCTTCTCGACGTTGAAGGCGATGTAGCCGACGTTCAAGCCGTTCTGCTGCACCACCGTGATGTTCGGGTCGTTCTTCATCAGTGCCACGTCGGCCGGCTTCGGGAACGCCATCGCCTGGCATTCGCCGGTCTTCAGCTTGGCGTAGCGCACCGAGGCGTCGGTGGTGATGGCGTAGACGAGGTTGTCGATCTTCGGCCGGCCGGCCCAGTGCTGGTCGAAGGCCTTGTAGCGGATGACGGCGTCCTTCTGGTACGAGACGAACTGGAACGGACCGGTGCCGATCGGCTCGCGGTCGATCACGTCGGGCGTCTTGGCGGCCATCATCCGGTCGGCATACTCGGCCGAGAGGATCGACGCGAAGTCCATCGCCAGGTCGGCCATGAACGGCGCTTCGGGCTTCTTCAGCACGAACTTGACCGTCATCGCGTCGACCTTCTCGACGTGATCGACGATGTCCTTCATCCCCATGTCCTCGAAGTACGCGTAGGTCTGGCC
>JBDTCA010000322.1:0-5342 GCA_039923815.1 Caldimonas sp.
CGACCTGGAGCGCGAGATCGGCCGCTTCAAGACCGGCAACACACGTACGCCGGTCTTCAGCACGCATCTCGCGACCCTGCTCGAACACGCCTGGCTGATCGCCTCGCTCGACGCCGGGAACCAGCAGATCCGCAGTGCCCATCTCCTGCTGGCTCTGCTCACCGAGCCGGGCCTCGCGCAGCTCGCCCAGCGCACCAGCCGGCTCTTCGCCAAGGTCAAGACCGACGACCTGAAGCACCGCCTCGCCGAGGCCACGCACGGCTCTCAGGAATCCACCGAGGCCTCGCCTTCAGCCGGTGCGTCGAGCGACGACGACGAAAGCGCCGGCGCCGGTGCGTTGCCCCGAGGCGCCGGCAAGACACCTGCGCTCGACCAGTTCACGACGCACCTCACCGGCCGCGCCAAGGCCGGCAAGCTCGATCCCGTGATCGGCCGGGAGACCGAGATTCGCCAGGTCATCGACATCTTGATGCGGCGGCGCCAGAACAACCCGATCCTCACAGGCGAGGCTGGCGTTGGCAAGACGGCGGTGGTCGAGGGCCTGGCGCTGCGCATCGCCGAAGGCAGCGTGCCCCCGCCACTGCAAGGCGTCGAGGTGCACGTGCTGGACATGGGCCTGCTGCAGGCCGGCGCCAGCGTCAAGGGTGAGTTCGAGAACAGGCTGAAGAACGTGATCGACGAGGTCAAGAAAAGTCCGCACCCGATCATCCTGTTCATCGACGAAGCGCACACGATGATCGGCGCCGGGGGTCAGGCCGGCCAGAGCGATGCCGCCAACCTCCTGAAGCCGGCGCTCGCCCGCGGTGAGTTGCGCACGATCGCGGCCACGACATGGAGCGAGTACAAGAAGTACTTCGAGAAAGACGCGGCGCTGGCGCGGCGCTTCCAGGTCGTCAAGGTCGAGGAGCCGAGCGAGTTGATCGCCGCGGCCATGCTGCGCGGGCTGGCGCCGCTGATGGAGGCGCACTTCAACGTGCGCCTGCTCGACGAGGCCATCACCGAGGCGGTGCGCCTGTCGGCGCGCTACATCAGTGGCCGACAGCTCCCCGACAAGGCCATCGGCCTGCTTGACACCGCCTGCGCCAAGGTGGCGCTCGGCCAGAGCGCGCTACCGGCCGCAATGGAAGATCGGCAAAAACGCCTCGAACGCATGGCTGCCGAGATCGTGGCGCTCGAGCGCGAGGCGGCCAGTGGCGCCTCACATCACCCGAGGCTCGCTGAACTCAACACCGCGCGCGACGCGGTGCGTGACGAGCTCGACGACCTCACCGTGCGGCACGGCGCGGAGAAGTTGCTTGTCGACGACATCATCAAGCTGCGTGGTGAGCTCGAGGCTGGCACGGCGTCGAACGCGACGGCGGCACCGGCCGTCGCGGTGGCGAAGAAACGCAGCAAGGGCAAGGCCGCGACGGCAGTTGTGGGCGCACCGCCGGACCCGACACTCGCCGCGCTGCGCGCGAAGACCGACGAGCTCGTGGCGCTGCAGGGCGAATCGGGGCTCATTCCGATGCAGGTCGACGGTCTGGTGGTGGCCGAGATCGTCGCATCCTGGACGGGCATCCCGCTAGGCAAGATGGTCAAGGACGAAATCAGGACAGTGTTGGGTCTGAAGCCACTGCTCGAAGAGCGCGTGATCGGCCAGCCGCATGCCCTCGAAGCGGTGGCGCAAAGCGTGCGCACTGCGCGCGCCAACCTCGAGGATCCGAACAAGCCGAAGGCAGTGTTCATGTTCGTGGGTCCGAGCGGTGTCGGCAAGACCGAAACGGCGCTGGCCCTGGCCGACGTGCTGTACGGCGGCGAGCGCAAGATGATCACGATCAACATGAGCGAGTACCAGGAGGCGCACTCGGTGAGCGGGTTGAAGGGCTCGCCCCCAGGTTACGTCGGCTATGGCGAGGGCGGCGTCCTCACCGAGGCGGTGCGTCGCAATCCGTACAGCGTGGTCCTGCTCGACGAGGTCGAGAAGGCGCATCCCGACGTGCTAGAGCTGTTCTTCCAGGTCTTCGACAAGGGCGTGCTCGATGACGCCGAGGGCCGCGAGATCGACTTTCGCAACACCATCATCATCCTGACCAGCAACGTCGGCTCGCAGCAAATCATGCAGGCCTGCCTCAACAAACCGGCCGCTGAAATCCCGCACGTCGATGAGCTGGCAGCGCTGCTTCGACCTGTGCTCTACAAGGCTTTCAAGCCGGCCTTCCTGGGCCGTCTGAAGGTGGTGCCGTACTACGCCATCACCGACGAGGTGCTCGAGCGCATCATCAGACTCAAGCTCGACCGCATCGCCGCGCGTGTGGCCACGAACCACCGGGCCAGGTTCAGCTACGACACCAAGCTCGTCGAGGCGGTCCTGGCGCGCTGCACAGAGGTCGATGCCGGCGCCCGCAATGTCGATCACATCCTCAACGGCACCCTGCTGCCCGAGATCGCCGAGAACGTGCTGTCCCGCATGGCCGAGGGTGTTCCGATCGCCACGATCAAGGTTTCGGCGGCGAAGAGCGGCGACTTCAGGTACACCGTGCAGTGACATGAGCCTCGTCGACCAGATCCTGGCTGCGCTTTCCGGCGCGCCGACGCAGAATGAGCGAGTGCTGGTGCTGCATACACCGCTGGGCGCCGATGTGCTGCTCGCGGAGCGGGCCGACATCGACGAGCTCATCGGCCCCGCGGCGGGCGACGCACGCGCCGGCACTCGGATGGTCGTGCATGCCTTGGCCGCCGATACGCACATCGAGCTCAAATCACTGGTCGGCCAGCCCGTCCTGCTCGAGCTGCTCACGGCGCAGAGCCGCAGCGACCTGCGACCCTTCCACGGCCATGTCACTGAGGTGGCGCTGCTGGGCAGCGATGGCGGACTTGCCCGCTATCGGCTGGTGATCGAGCCATGGGTGAGCTTTCTGGCACACGGGCGCGACGCCTATGTGTTTCAGCGCCGTACCGTCATCGAGATCGTCGAGGAGATCTTCGGCGACTACAGCGGGCAGGGCAGGCTGGTGCCTGCGTGGCGTTGGGAGCTGGCCGATCGCAGCGCCTATTCGCAGCGCAGCCTCTGCATCCAGTATCAGGAAAGCGACCTCGACTTCATCTTGCGTTTGTTCCGCGAGGAGGGCCTCTTCTTCTGGTTCGAGCACATCGGTATGGCCGACGACGCCAGCCTCGGCAGCCACACGATGGTCATCGCCGACCACAACGGCGCCTTCGCGTCGAACACCCAAGCCACCGTGCGCTACACGCAGGCCGGTGTCTCGCTCCCCGAGGACAGCGTCACGCAGTGGAGCGAGCGCTCGGCCCTGCACACCGCCAGCCTCGCACTGGCCAGCCACGACTATCGCTCGCTCGGCATGCGGCCGCAGAGCCAGGGCGCCGACGCTGCCGCCGGCAGCGCGGCCGTCGCCGAGCTCGTGCTCGACGATGTGCCCGCCGCCTATGCCTACGAAGATTCGGCACAGGGGGCCCGCCTCGCACTGCGCCAGATGCAGGCGCTCGACGCCTTGCGGGAGCAGGCGACAGGGCTAGGCACGGTGCGCACCGCGGCGCCTGCCACGACCTTCACGCTGGCCGACCATCCTGTCCACGACGGCCTCGACGCCGGGCACGACCGCTTCGTGATGCTGGCTGTGCACCACCGCGTGCGCAACAACCTGCGGGCCGATCAGCGTGCCGGCGTGCAGTCGCTGCTCGGAGCCATCGCGTCGATCAACGCCGGCAGCGCCACCGGCCACACCAGCCACCACAAGACCGGCGTCGTTTCGGGCAGCCGCGGCAATGCGGCGCTTCCGAACCAGACCGACGAGCCGCTCTACGAATGCCGCATCGTGGCGCAGCGCGCGTCGGTGCCGGTTCGCCTCGCTGGCCTTGACGATGCCGGCTTGCCCGATCCGCGCCTGCACCCGCGACCGACGGTGCATGGTGTGCAGACGGCGATCGTCGTCGGCGTTGCGGGCGAGCCCGTCCATACCGACCGCGATCACCGCATCAAGGTGCAGTTCCACTGGCAGCGCGGCGCGCAATCGAGCCATCGGATCGGTCACACCAGCGGCGCCGACAACGCACCCGCGAGCGAGGCCTCGGGCACCTGGGTGCGTGTCGCGACGTCTGTCGCCGGCGCCAACTGGGGCAGCGTCTTCACGCCACGCGTCGGCCAGGAAGTATTGGTGCAATTCGTGGCCGGGGACATCGACCGAGCCGTCGTCGTGGGCTCCCTCTACAACGGCCAGGGCAGCGCCGATGCGCAGGGCAACCGGGTGGCTGGCGCCGCGGCCGGTGCTACCGGAAACGCCAGCGCCTGGTTTCCCGGCAACCTCAAGGCCGGTGCTCTCGAAGGTCATCAGCACAGCGCGGTCCTGGCTGGCTACAAGAGCCAGGAGCTGGCATCGAGCCAAGGCGGGTCAGGTGGCTACAACCAGCTCGTGTTCGACGACAGTGCTGACGGCAACCGAATCGAGCTCGCCAGCTCGACAGCGCAATCACGCCTGCAGCTCGGCCGCCTCGTGAATCAGAACGACAACCAGCGCTTGCAGCCGCGCGGCCACGGCGTCGATCTCACGACGGCCGGCTGGGGCGCGCTGCGCGCCGGTGCCGGGATGCTGCTCAGCGCGCACGGCAAGGCGGGCAGCACGAGCGGAAGCCGCAGCCTCGACAGCCGCGAGCCTCTCACCCAGATCAAGCAGAGCCAGGAGCTGCTGCACACGTTCGCCGAAAGCGCCCAGCAGCATCGGGCCATGGGCAAGGAGCCCGACGTCGTCGGAGCCAGGGCGGACGACACGAAGCGGCAGCTTGCCAACGAGACGGCGATCTACGCCGCGATCACGAGCCTCAGCGGCATCGATCAGCGCGCGGAGAGCGGCAGCAGCGACGCGGCCGCTATCGGCGGTGGCGCCGGCCAGGTGACGGCGTGGGGACGGCCCGACCTCGTCGTCGCCGCACCGGCAGGCATTGCCGCCTTTACGCCGGCGACGATGTTGGCCAGCGCCGGCAACACCGCCACGATGGTGTCCGGCCAGGACGTGCAGCTCGCCGCTCAGGCCAACCACGGCTGGTCGGTCAAGAGCGGCTTGGTCTTCTACACCTACGGCAAGGCCACCGACGCCGGCAAACCGAACCGGGAAACCGGAATCGCAATGCACGCGGCAACCGGCAACGTCAACACGCAGAGCCAGAGCGGCGCGACACGGCTCACGGCCGACAAGAAGATCGAGGTTTTCAGCAAGGGCGGCATGGTCCGCGTTACGGCACCCGAGCACATCCTGCTTACGGCAGGAGGGGCTGCAATCGATATCCAGCCGGGCAGCATCACGGTGAAGGGGCCGGGCAAGATCGAGTTCAAGGCCAGCATGAAGGAG
>JBDTCA010000323.1:0-3360 GCA_039923815.1 Caldimonas sp.
CCAAGCTGGCGAACGCGACTCAGGATTACCTGAGCGCTGTGCAGCTCGCGCGGTCTGAAGCGATCCGCCGCAATGTGCCGGTGGAGTTCGTTCTCACCGATACGGCCGTCAACACGACCAATTTCGAGAATGCGCTGACGTCGAGCGCGGCTGGCGCGAACTGGGCGGTGCGCGCCGCGAGCGACGTGGCCAGCCAGCCCTTCACGCTGATCGAAACGAAAGCCGGTCGAGATGGCGCCGGCGACGCGACGGCGACCAATGCCGTGCAGGTTGCTGCGAGTGGTCCCACCGGATTTGCCGGCGTCGTCTCGTTCAATGGCTTTGGCGGCACCAGCGACGGCGCGCCGTACGCGCTCGACATCAGCAACAGCGCTGCTGGCATCTGCAAGGCGCTAGGTGGGCCCATCCGTTGCCGCCGAATCACCGTGACCGCCGGCGGACGCATTGCTGCGTGTGATCCCGATACGAGCCTTCCCACCACGGACACTCGGAGATGTCCATGAAGAATCGCCAGGATGGCTTCTTTCTCATCGAGGCAATGGTGGCCTTGCTGATCTTCGCGCTCGGCATTCTCGGCATGGTGGCCATGGGCAGCACGGCAGTGAGCTCGCAGAGCGACGCGAGGTACCGCACGGCCGCCGCGAATCTGGCCGACGAGATGGCCAGCACCATCGCGCTGAACGTCGACCGCACGAGCGCGGCGGCGACCCAGGCCTCCGTGGCCACGTTTACCAATCTTCCCAGCGGAGCTCCCTGCACGTTCTCAGGCTCGGCCTCGTTGCTCGCGGCCGTGACCGCCTGGCGAAACAAGGCGTCGACTGTCGGCGCAAACCTGCCCGGACTCCCTGGCGCATCGAACACCCAGCAGCAAATCGTTGTCGACAACTCGGCTACAGGCTTCAATCGCGTCGAGATCACCGTCTGCTGGCAGGCACCGACTGATTCGGCAATGCGTCACCACACGTTGGTCACTTACGTCAATTGAGCGTAGCCATGCGACTTGCTTCCACTCACCGCAAACAACGCGGCTTCACGCTCATCGAGATCATGGTCGGTTGCGCCATCAGCGTCGTCGGCCTGTTGGTGATATTCCAGACGCTGGCGGTATGGAACCGACACTCGCAAACTTCGATGGCCGGGGGTGACGCCGACACGAGCGGCACCCTTGGCATGTTCAGCTTCGAGCGCGACATACGGCTCGGTGGGGTCGGCGTTGCCACAGGGCTCGCTGCCCCGATGGGGGCGTGTCCGGTTTCAGTGACTGGGGGAGCAGTGACCTCTTTTCCCTTGGCGCCGGTTGTGATCACCTTCGGCGCAGGGGGTGCACCCGACACCATTGACGTGCTTTACGGGAATTCTTCTTTCTTCACCGATACCGAGAAGGTACTCAGTTCGACAGCCACTTCGAACTATCTCCGCCGAAGAAACGGGTTCCATCAAGGTGACCTGGCCATCGTTGCTGGCCAGAACGGCGGCGCGCCCGCCTGCTCGCTCGTGGAAATCACCGACACGTCGGACGCCGATGGCTTCACCGTGAAGCACGAATCGGCCGTGAGCTACGTGAGCTACTACGCTGCAGGGGGAGCCGCCGGCCTGGCAACGTTCAACCCCGCCACGCCGTACCCGGTGGTCAGCAACGCCACGATGTTCAGTCTTGGACCGGCCCCGCGTTTGAACCGCTGGCAGATCGGCAACGACAGTGCCGGAGTGCCTCGCCTGTTGCAGCGCTCCGATCTCATTCACAACACAGCGGCCTTTGACGTTGCAGAGGGCGTGATCAACCTGAAGGCCGAGTACGGCGTTGATGCGAACAACGACGGCCAGATCGCGGGCAGCGAGTGGACCACGACGGCGCCCACCGATTGGACAACCCTTCTTGCCATACGAGTGGCCATGCTGGTCCGAAGCGGCCAGTTCGAACGCAGTCCCGATGCGGGTGCAAGCGACGTCGCTGGCGAAGTGACACCCGCCGCCCCCACTTGGTCGGGTGGAACATTCCTCATGACTGATGTCAACGGCAACGCCGACACGTCGCTGCCCAACGACCCCAACAACTGGCGCTACTACCGATACCGCGTGTACGAGAAGGTGATCCCGTTGCGCAACATGCTCTGGAATTGATCCGACCATGCGACAAAAGCCTTTTCGTCGTGGAAACCTTTCGAGCGGCGCTTCGCAAAGCGGCGTTGTGCTGTTCGTCGCCCTCATCGTGCTGATCGTCATGACCCTGGCGGGTCTCGGCCTTCTGCGTCAGATGAGTGCCGGCAACGCGATTGCCGGAAACGTCGCCTTCAAGGAAAACGCCACGTCCACAGCAGACGCGGGCACAGAGGCCGCCCGCCAGTGGCTGATCGATACCGCGGCAACCAATCTCGCCTCCTTGAATGCGGATGTCGCGGCCAGCGGCTACTTCTCGACGTGGGCGGGAGGCGTCGATCCGACTCAATACGACTGGACCCAATCAGGCTCGAACACGCTGGATGCAAGCACCGGAAGTCGGGTTCGCTACATCATTCATCGCCTTTGCGAAACCGCCGGACTCGACCCGGCGGATCCGTCGCAGCGCTGCTCCGACCGGCCTGGAGGCCCGAACAACGCGGGCGGGGTGGGGTATGGCACAGGTTCACCCAGTGCCTTCAGTTCCCCGATTCCCTTCTATCGGATCACCACAAGAGTCGACGGCGCGCGCAACACGATCAGCTACACCCAGGTGCTGATGTACTAACCCCGGCGCGATACACGTGCGCCCGACAAGAGCAATCATGAACACACTCAATGCACCTTCCAAGGTCAAACGCCGCAGCGGCCTGGGCTCCGCGCTCCTGGCCGGTGCACTGTTGGTGCACACGATGCCTGTTGCGGCACTGACCGACCTGTCGAGCACGCCGCTCCAGGGCAGCAGCGCCGCGCAGGTCAAGCCGAACATCATGCTGCTCATGGACGCTTCGCGCTCGACGGGCTGGGGGCACATGCCCGACGAGGTCGAGTCGATCACGGGCGCGGGCAGTGTGGGTTACAAGAATTCAAGCTGCAACGTTCTCTACTACAACCCAAGCCAGCGCTATACGCTGCCGAAGCGGGCCGACGGCACGTTCTTTACGTTGCCCAGCAGCGTCACCAACTATTCCACTGCGACTTTCAACGCCGCGCCCTACACAGGCTATCTGCAGTACTACACGGCACCGGACGCAACCGATTCCTCGAACGTCGACCTGGGCACATCGTTCAAGGCATATGACGGCAAGACGCTCTACGTCACATACCAGAACGACACGCCGCAGCCGGCTTACTACTACGCTCACAGCAACAACGCACAGCCGCTCAATTACGCTAACCCGCCCTGCACCGACAGCGATACGG
>JBDTCA010000324.1:0-11724 GCA_039923815.1 Caldimonas sp.
CACCGCCGCCATCCGGGTCAGCGACGATGCCCGTGAGCTGGGACCGCAAGAACTCGTCGTCATCACCCTGAAGGCGCCCTCGCTGCCGGCTGCCGTCGACGCGATGGCGCCACTCGTCGACGCCGACACCTTGCTGCTGCCGGCGATGAACGGCGTTCCGTGGTGGTTCATGCCCGCTGCCGACGCCGGCGCGGCGCCGCTCACGAGCGTCGATCCCGGCGGCCGCCTCGCGGCAGCGCTGCCGATCGCGCGCACGCTCGGCTGCGTCGTTCACCTCACCTGCTCCAGCCCGGAGCCCGGCCTGGTCCGCCATGGCTTCGGCCAGCGTCTGATCGTCGGCGAGCCGGCGGGCGGGGTGTCGGAGCGCGTCGACACGCTCTGTGGCGCTCTTGCCGCTGCCGGTTTCCAGGCCGAGGCCAGCGCCGATGTGCGCCGCGAGGTCTGGTACAAGTTGTGGGGCAACATGACCATGAACCCGGTCTCGGCACTCACGGGCGCCCTCAGCGATGCCATCGCCGACGACCCGCTGGTGAGCGATTTCATGTTGCGCTGCATGGTGGAGGCGGCCGCGATCGGCGCTCGGATCGGCTGCCCGATCTCGCAGTCGGGCGAAGAGCGCATGGCGATCGCCCGCGAGCTCGGCGGCTTTCGCACCTCGATGCTCCAGGACGCCGAAGCCGGCCGCGCGCTCGAACTCGATGCCCTCGTCGCCTCGGTCCACGAGATCGGCGGACGCGTCGGCGTCGCGATGCCGAACATCGGCGCCTTGCTCGGCCTGTCGCGCCTGATGGCACGCACGCGCGGCCTCTATCCCGCCGCTTCACCGACAGCTTCACCGACCGCACCGGCCGTTCTCCCGTCTTGAGCAGCGCGAGGTGATGCATTAATCTTCGTGGGTGATGGAAATCCTCCAGCTCGATTTGTCTGGCCGACCCCAAGCCTGGATCTCGGCAAAGGAAGCGGCTGTCCTCTACGCCAGCGATGGCGTCGCCTGGACGCTCGGTGACACATTCCATGTGCTGCGCGGCGGCATGCAACGACGCACCGGACTTCAATCGCGCATCGACGTCCACCCGATCATCGCCGTGCGAGGCGCCGTGCCCAGCCGGGCCTGGCGTCGTACGCCGGCACTCAGCAACCCGAAGCTGTTCGTGCGCGATCGCCAGGTCTGCGCCTATTGCGCCGGTCACTTCCACCTCGACGACCTGACCCGCGAGCACATCGTGCCTACCTCCCGCGGCGGCGAAGACACCTGGATGAACTGCATCACTGCCTGCCGCGCCTGCAACGGCCACAAGGGCAACCGCATGCCCGAAGAGGCGCGCATGTCCCTGCACTACCTTCCCTACGTGCCGAGCCTGAACGAAGACATGATCCTGCGCGGCCGCCGCATCCTTGCCGACCAGATGGAGTTCCTGCTCGCCGGCGTCCCGCGCAGCAGCCGCCTCCACGGTTGACCGGCCGCGCGAGCTTCTTTACCAGGACTTTCCTCGCCGGCAAAACAGTTGCCGTTCCGATGTGGTCAACTTTGCGCCCTGGGGTGCGTTGCATGGTGCCCTGCCGGAGCAAGCCATGAAACGAATCCTCGCCGTCGTCGCCGTTGCCGCCTTGTCGGCCTGCGCCACCTCCAGCCCGGACGTCGTGCCGCGCCACCAGACGCAGCGTCTTTCGCAGGTCTACGACGCTACCGTGCTGTCGGTGCGGCCGGTCACGGTCGACGGCAGCCAGAGCGGTGTAGGAGGCACCGCCGGCGCCGTCGCCGGTGGCGTGGCCGGCTCGACCATCGGTGGCCACCGCGACTCGATCGTCGGCGCCGTGATCGGAGCGGTGATCGGAGGTGTCGTCGGCAACGCCGTCGAGCGCGGCACGACGCGAGAGAATGCGATCGAGGTCATCGTCCAGATGCGTAACGGCGAGCGCCGTTCGGTGATCCAGGGCGTCGGCAACGAGAGCTTCGGCATCGGCGAGCCGGTGGTGCTTGTCGTCTCGGGCGGCCGCACGCGCGTGCAGCACGCTTCCGGTGCCTATTCGGGGGCGCCCTACCCGGCACCGGCCACCTATCCTGCCCCGGCCGAGTACCCCGCGGCGCCGGTGCAGCGGGTTTATCCGTCGTCAGGCCCGGTGCCGCCGCGCTGAAGCGCGACGCCGAGTGTGTCGACCAGTGTCCTGCGGATCTTCGGCCAAGCCGCCCCGCCCTCCTCCACGTAACGCTGGTTGACCTCGAGCTCGACGCCGACATAGCGCTCCGGCGGATGCTTCTTCCGTAGCGACATCGTCACGCCGTCGCTGGTGCCGAGATATGGATAGTTGCGTCGCAGCCGCAGCCGCGCGTCGGCCGCCTTCAGCGCCAGCAGCCAGGCGCTCGCCAGTGCCACCTCGCCCGGACGCCTCGGGTCGTAGAGCATGCCGACGTCGGCCGTGCGCACATGACCGTTCAGCTCCGGCGTGAAGCTGTGCGAGGCGATATGGACAACGCGGTCGCCAGCGGCGATGGCTTCGGCAACTGCGGCATCGACCTTCTGGCGATGCGGGTGGTAATAGGTTTCCAGGATTTCCCGCCGTTCCACCAGAGACAGGTGCCGCGTTGCTTCCGAGTGCAACTCGGGGTTGCCGACCGATCGATTGAGGTCGACGAGCAACCGCGTCGTCGTCTCGAAGTAGAGCGGCACCGGGTCTTGGGGTGTCGAAAAGCGCTCGACCATCTCACGCGCCAGGCTCAACGCGCCCGGGTCCCAACCGCGGTGTGTCGGCAACAGAGGTTCATGGCCGACGAAGAGCGGGCCATACGCAGCCGGCACGTCATTGCCGGCATGCTCGCAGGTGATGATGAGGCGGTCCATGCGGCATTCTGACTCGACCGAACGGGCGGTATCACCGCCTCCGCAACACCGGGACTGAGTTTCAGGCGGCTTTACGCCGACGGTGCCTGGTGCTTGCGTGCGCGCCTCTTTGTTCTCGCGCTGACAGCGACGCAGGTGGCCAGGCCGGCCAACATGAGCGCCCAGGTTTCGGGTTCAGGTACGGGCGATACCGGAACGGCCGGGATCACGGGAAGGGCAGGAACATCGCCCGTGCCGCCTCCACCCGGTGGGCCAATCACGGGACCACCGACGTAGCCACCGCCGCCTGCACCGCCACCGCCACCCGGAAATCCGGTGTCGGTGCCGACCCCACCGCCACCCGCCGGCGAACCGCCCGACTCGCCGCCGACCGGCGCACTCGCCAGCACTGGCGCCACAGCGCCTTTGGAGAGCGCGGTGAAGGAGTCAGCGGCCGCAGGCACGGCCGGCACGACGGCGACCGCCGGCGGCACGTCGCCGACGGCGCGCTCGTCGGCAACTTCAGCGCGCGAGATGCGGCTCACGTTGCGGCAGATCGTGGGCACGAGGATGCATTGGCCGCTGTCGCAATAGACCAGGCCGCGCTCCTGCATCGCCGGGCTCCAACCCGCCCGGCTCACCGAGCGGCAGAGCTGGCGCGTACCGAAATGCATGTCGCTGATGGTGCTGCCGTAGCGCCGTTTGCCAGTGATGCTGTCGCGCTTGATCGTGACGACGTCGTCGTAGTCGCGGCGAAGCATGCGCGCCCGCAGCCGCTCGCGCACGTCGGGTGCGATGTCGGCATAGCGATCGACGGCAGCGACGACGTCGCCCATGTAGGGGTTCTGGCCGGGCTTGTCCCAACTGCATGCCGGGATGGCCGCGGCATCGGTCCGCATGCCCTGCATGCGCGCCGCGGCATGGCCGGGCGTGGACGCCAACTCGAAGAAGAGCGCCGCGAAAAGGCAGAGAGAGAAATAAAGAAATCTGTTCACAAGCCGATTAGGAACTCATGCTGCTTCTCAGCCCACCCCTGTTCCCGGGAGTCGGAGGCCATGAAGGCGGCCGTTTGTCACGAACCAGGGCATTGACGACGCAGGGAGGCGATCCATCGGATGCAACTCGCAATTGGTTGCAATCTTGATCACCGAGCCATGTCGTCACTTCGTAGCATCCCTTCCCCGCACTGGAGGTTTCAGGTGAGGCAACGCATTTCTCTCAAGAGCGACGTTCGGAGACGTCCGAGCCTCGCTTCCGTGGCCTCGTCCTGGCTGCTGTCGGCCGCTTGCCTCTCCACGACCGCGCTCGCTGCGGGACCGGCGCCGTGCGGCGTCTCCTTGCCGGTGGAAGAAGTGCTGCAGCGTCTGAACGCGGTCCGTGCCCATGGCAAGACATGCCACGCTGCTGGACAGATGACAGTCGGCGCACCGTTGGTCTGGAGCGAAGGGCTGGCGAATGCGGCGATGACGCAATCGCGCGAGATGGCAGCGCTCAATCGCATGAGTCACCGCGACAGCGCGAATCGAAACCTCGGCGAACGCCTGCGTGCGCAAGGTTATGTCTTTGCGTCGGCTGCCGAGAACGTCGCGGTCGGCTACACATCGCTGGACGAGGTGGTCGACGCCTGGCTGGGCAGCGAGGGCCATTGCGAGAACCTGATGAGCGGCGCGGTGATCGAGCTCGGCCTGGCCTGCATTGACGGCAGCGACATCGGCCTGCCCGCGGAGCGGCGTTACTGGACGCTCGTGCTGGCCGCGCCGCCGAAGCCGCGCTGAAGCAGATCCCTGGTCCGCTGGCCACGACTGCCTGCGATAGAGCCCGGGTATTCCAACCAGTTCATTCGTCAGTCCAGCGCCGGATCGGACGATGCCTTGTCGCCGAGGGCGAGGTAGAGCCACGCGCGAGCCTTGTCCCAGTGTCGGCGGACAGTCCGCTCGGCGACGCCGCGAAGCGCTGCGATCTCGGTCTCGGTGTAGCCGCCAAAATAGCGCATGTCGACCAGCTCGGCGAGCTCGGGGTCGATCTTCTCGAGATCGAGCAGCGCATCGCTGATGCGAATCAGCTCTTCGCTCTGGCCGCGATCGGCGATCTGCAGAGCCTCATCGTCGATGGGCTCGTGCCGCGCTCCTGAACCGCGCCGCTCGGCGAGCCGCTCGCGGGCGCTATCGATGATGATGTTGCGCATCGTCCGGGCCGCGTACGCGAAGAAGTGATGCCGGTCCTGCAGGCGGAGATCCTTCGCGCCGACGAGGCGGATGAAGCTCTCGTGCAGCAGCGTCGTCGTACCCAGATCGTCGCCGCGGCCTTGTCGGCGCAGGCGCGAGCGGGCGATGCGCTTGAGGTCGGGGTAGACAGACGCATAGACCTTGTCGAGGGCGGCTCGGTCGCCGTTGGCGGCCAGCTGGAGCAACCGCGTGATTGGCGGTGGGGCGTCGGTGAGGTCCGTAGCGGCAGGCTCCATCGTCTGGGAGGGTAGCCGCCCGGCCACCGATCGTCCAGCGGGGCAGAACCAGGGTGTCCGGTCCGCGCCAAGGAGCTCGTATCCAAGCCAAGACAGCGGATGTTCCGCCGTCGCTCGCGGCGATGCGCCGCAGGAGACCGATATGCAATCGACATCGCAACACACGCCTGCAACGAACACGTTCCGCCTCTTGCATCCACTCGCCCGATGCGTCGTCGGGACGTGCGCTGCTGCCATCGTGGCCGCGTCTGGATGGCTGATCTTCGGGCCGGTGTCCGATCAGCGCACCTGGCAGCTGGCAGGACGCCTCGGTGCCACGTCGGCAGGCACGCCTAGCCGTGACATGGCTCTTGTCAAACGCAGTGGATGGTCGATCGACGGAACGAACGTTGCGAGTGCTCGGAGCGACACACTGACAGCGCGCTGAAGCTGCGTGACCGAACGCCGCAGTTTCACTGCCCCGACCGGTGAACGATCCCGCATTGCCAACTCGATCGAGAGCGACGTATTCTTCGTGCGCTTGAGCGGGGTAGGCCATGGTCGGTGATTCGGTAAGCGACTGGCAAGAGCTGTCGGCACTGTACGAGCGCGCCGACGCGCTGGCCCTTGGCGAGCGTGCCGCATGGTTCGACACGCTTCGCGGCGAACAACATCGCCTGCTGCCACAACTGGAGCGGATGTTCGATGCGCGTACGAGCATGGCCAGCGACGGCTTCATGTCGGCTCTTCCGCGGATCGGTACTGCCGAGACCGCTCTCCCATCTAACTGGGGCGTGGACAGCCAAATCGGCTCCTACCGCCTGCTCAGGCACGTCGGCTCGGGCGGCATGGCCGAGGTGTGGCTGGCGGAGCGCTGCGACGGCGCCTTCGAGCGCCGCGTTGCCATCAAGTTGCTCTTCAACCACCCGACCCACGACCAGCGCGACACCTTCGCCGAGCGTTTCCGACGCGAACGCGACATCCTCGCATCGCTGAACCACCTGAACATCGCCACTCTGCACGATGCAGGTGTCACAGATACCGGCCAGCCATGGCTTGCTCTCGAGTACATCGAAGGGGCACCGATCACGGCGTGGTGCGACCAACGACGTCTGACGATCGCCGAGCGCGTCCGCCTGTTCCTGCAGATTCTGGTGGCCGTCGAACACGCGCACGCCAACCTCGTCCTTCACCGCGACCTGAAGCCGTCAAACATCCTCGTCGATGAGTCCGGTCGGGTCTGCCTGCTCGACTTCGGGATCGCGAAGCTCCTGGAGTCGCCGACCAGCGCACCCGAGGCCACCGAACTGACCCACCGCGCGGGCCGCCCGCTGACGTTGCGGTACGCCAGCCCCGAACAGATCGGCGGCTCAGCGCTCACGACCCGGTCCGACGTCTACTCCCTCGGCGTCGTGCTGCACGAGCTGCTGACCGGAGCAAGCCCGTACGACGTGAGTCCCGGCTCGGAACGCGCACTGGCCGACGCCATCGGGCAGGCGGAGGCGCGCCCGCCCAGCCGGCGGTCGTTCACCGAGGCAGTGGCACGGCTGCGTCAGGTGAGCGTCGACGGCCTGCGCAAGGCGCTCCGCCCCGACCTGGATGCGATCGTTCTTTGTGCGCTGCGCAAGGAACCCGAGGCGCGCTACCCGTCCGTGCTGGCGTTGCACGAGGACCTCGGGCGATGGCTGCGCCACGAGGCGGTACTGGCAACGGCGCCCAGCGTGGTCTATCGATTTCGCAAGTTCGTTCGGCGTCACCGCAAGGCCGTCGTGGTGGGTGGTTTCGTGACGACCGCGCTGATTGCCGCAACGGTTGTGACTGCACTCCAAAGCAACCGCGCGCAGGACGAAAGCCGGCGCGCGGCTGCGGCCAAGGCATTTCTGCTCGACACACTTTGGCAATCCGATCCGAGCCAGTCCCAAGGCGGCGCGGTGAAAGCGAGCGAACTCTTGGATGCGGGCCTGGATCGCGCCAACCGCACGCTGGTCGATCAGCCGAGGCTGCGGGCCGAGGTTCTGCGCGGCATCGCCACGATCGATCAGAACCTGGGTCGCTATGTCGAGGCGGAAACGATCCTGCGTCAGGCTGCCGGTCTTTTCGACAGTCTCGCCCTGCCGCGCGAGCTGGCAGCGACCCGGCTCGAACTCGCGGGCAACGCCTTGCAGATGGGCGACACGGCGGCAGCGTCTTCGTATCTCGACCTTGTCCATCGGCAGTGGGATCGACTCGGAGCGGACGACGGAGCATTGGCCGCCAAGGACCACGAGGTGCGCGGATGGTTGTTTCAGGCCAAGGGCGAGTTGCCGGCAGCCAAGATCGAGATGGAGGCGTCATGGCAGCAAGCGAAGCGCGTCTTCGGGGAAAACGACAGCCGAACCGCGGATGCGCTTCGAGGACTCGCTTGGATCGAACAGGAGATGCGCAACTACGACGGGGCACGCCAGCACATCGCGCTCGCCGCGTCTGCCATTTCACTTAGCCGCAATGCCACGGCCACCGAGAGGATCGGCGTCGAAATCGAGGAGGCTCGCATCGAATATTCAGCGGGCGATTTACGACGGGCGCAAGTTCGTATCGCTAGTGCGTTGCCCCGCTGTGCAGCAGCTCTTGGTCCCTCAAACGAGAACTGCTTTTTCCTCGTTGTGGTTCGCGTCCTGTTGGCGCTGCAAATCGGCAGTGCGAACGATGCGCGCGTCGATCTGCCGCTTCTTCTCGAAACCGCGTCGGACGATCGTTCGCCCCGTCGCCAGTTCGAGGCAACGACCATAGCCGCGCGCGTACTGGCCGCTAACGGGGGCCTCCAAGCGCACGGGGATCTCGTGTATCGCCTGCGGGCGGTAGCGGCTCGGCCAGCAGCGCCAGGGCCAATCGAGAACGATCGTGCGCGTGCGATGCTCACGTTGGCCGAGGTTGAACTTCGTGCGGGGCAATACGTGGACGCCGGCAGAGCACTTCAACCTTTGCTCGAAGGCGACGCGCCTCATTTCGTCGAGATCGCATTTCGTGCGCGCGCTCGCATGTTGCAGGGTCTCTTGCTTCAAAAGGCGGGCCTGCACGGCGAGGCACTAGCGATGCTGATCACCGCCGAGGCAGACTTCGGCACCGCATTCGGCCCGGAGCACACCGACACCAAGATCTGTCAGCTATACGGTTTGCCATCGGCCGTTGCGCTGGGCAGAAGTGAAAGCGCTTACCGGCAAGGAGTTACAAACCTCGCATGGCTGGTCGAAAGGCTTCCAGACGACGCACCCCTATTGTCAAAGACGAGGCGGTGGCTCAAAGAACTGAAATCCGGGCCTGCGGGCTCTTCGTCGGCAATAGATGCCGGCTTTTTCTGAAAGGACGTTGAATGGATACGAAGAACGAGCTTTACAAGCGCTTGAGACAGATTAGTGCAAGTACCGAAGCCACTCAGAAAACGATCAAGGACCTGATCGAAATCAACCACGACGTCGCGGCCACCGGCAACATCCGTGGTCCGATCCCACCGAAAACGGAAGAATTGATCGCGGCACTAGAGCGGCAGGCGCGACAGACCGTTCAGGCGTGCGAAGAGCTCCGGGTGGCCCACCAGCACACGGAAGAGTAGGCCTCGCAAGCATCGGTGTTTGGGTAACCCTTCGAAGCCGCCGAATCCCGGCGGCTTCGAAACGCGGTCGACAGAGCAGGACGCGGGCCAGGGTCGGCTTGCCGATGGGATGGTGCATTCCGCCTATCCGCGTCCCTTACCGCCCACCGACGCACTCCGTGAGCTCGGTATATCTGATCGCCGGGCACGACGATCGACGGCCAGCGAAGCGGCGGTGTGCGCACGGCCTCGACCGCACCTCTAGATCAGCTCGTAGTAGCTGACCCGTCTCAGCGCCTCGTGGTCTAGACGTTTCCCTTGCCGACGACGGCTCGGCGCTTCGCTACATGAAGGCACGACGTCAGATGACGGTCTCGGCACTGGTATCCGCCTCAGTCGCGGGACGAACTCCGCGCCAGAACGACCGTTGATCTCAGCTCGCGAGTGTGCGCGAGCGCGATGTCCGCTTCTTGCCCGCCTTTGCGTCTGTCTGGACAAGCACGGCCGTCAAAGAAACGGTCCTCAGCGACTTCAGACCTCGGATCCAAGGAGCAAGCACATGCAGTTTCCAACAACATTCGACCTTTCAGCGGCTTCTTCGATCGCCTGGTTCTATTTGGTCTCCAACTCGCTGCGGGGCTTCACCTACCTACCCCAGATCATCGTGGCGTGGCGTTCGCGTGACGGCGCAAGATCGTTGTCGCTCCTGACCTGGGGTGCCTGGCTGGTCGCCAACGCCGCAGCGGTTCTGTACGGTCTCGTTCTCCACGACGCCTTCTTCACCAGCATCTCGTTGATCAATTGCACCGGTTGTGCCGTTGTGACCGCCATCGCCGCGAAGCGTCGACAGCAGTGGAAGCGCAAGAGCCGAGCAACCTCGTCACTTCTCAACTGGGAAAATCCACCGGCGCCAGAACAAGCGACACCTCGGGTGAACCGAGGCCATGCAGTCGACGGATATCTCGCTCGCTGGGGCTACAGCCCGCGCTGGCTCGCGGATGGCTCGATTCCGATCCAGAACAGGGCTTCGCGCGCTACCCCCGTCGCTGCGAATGAATTGCCATTCGCGTCGAGCACCCTGCCCAGAGACGGGGCAGCACGAACCGAGCCGCCGCTTCGACCTCCTGCAACTGTTCGAGGTGTTGTGAGCTTCCTGGGCCTGGAGGGGCGACCAAGCCCGATCTTGATGCAACCAGGCCGTGAGAAACAAAGACGCGTTGCAATATTGGCGAGACGCCCCGAACGCTGAATGACGATGCCATGGTGACCATTTCGCAACGATGTGGAAGATGCGTGCAGACCATCCAATTCGACTCGGCAGGAAAACTCCGGCAAAGCTCCAGGAGACGGTAGCTGTGGTCGCCTTAAAATCGGGGGGTCTCAACGCAACTCGGTGTGCAAAAATATTTATGAAACTGATCGCAATTTCATTGCTGGCTTCGGCCGCCCTTCTCACCGCCTGTGGCGGCAACGGTAACGACAACAACGGCGCGGTGACTCCCCCGGGTGGAGGTAGCACTGGCGGCGGTAGTACTGGCGGCGGCAACACTGGTGGCGGGACGGCAACGCAGTTGTCGATGTACGAGGCGCTGCCACTGTCTTCCACCGCTAGCGCCTCCGATTTCCTCGCACAGATTAACGCTGAGGGCAGCCGTGGCTTCCGCTTCTTCAGTGGCTTGGCGTTCGCTTCGGCCGGCGGCGGCGCCGAAGAGGTCGCCGCTTATGTCAAGGATGCCAACACGACATGGACGTTCGAGAGAGAAGCAGTCACCACCACCAGTAGCGCCTTGCTGAGCCAGCTGCAAGCCTCTGGCGCCCGGGGCTTCCGCTTCGCCGGTCCCTACTTCGCAAGTGGTGCTACGTTCGATCTCTATCGCAAGGACAACGGGGCTGCCACAACTTACATCTACAACGTGCTGCCTGTGGCCGCATCGAGCACCGATTTTCTGGCCCAGGCAAACGCACAGGGTGCGAACGGCTACTACGCCACAGGCGCTGCCTATATGGTCGGCGCGAGCACCGTGACCATCTACGAGAAGGCATCGGCGGGCAACGCCCGTTACGCCTACGAGGTGCTGGCGAATTCGACAACCGATGCGGATCTGCTCGCCCAGTTGAACGCCGAGGGCGCACGCGGATACCGCTTCCGCACATCGTTTGTCTTCAGCGACGGCACCAAGAACGTCTACGAGAAAGACACATCGCAAGCCTCGAGTTTCGTGTTCTCGAACCGAGCCTCGCAAACCAACAGCACCGCCTACATCCAGCAGGCCAACGCGCAAGGTGCGACCGGCGAGGCCTTGGTGGGCGACTACGTGCTTCCCAGCGGCACCATTTCGACGTTGTATGTAAAGCCGGCCAATTGCTCCGGCGTGCTCTGCGTGACGCGCAGTCCGTTCGGCTTCTGACGGCGAGGAGCCTGGCGTCCCCCCTTTGGTCAGCGTCGGCGTGAACGGCTGCAAGGCCAAGGGGGACGCAACGTCGTTGCTCGTCGTGTGCCCGGTCCACGAATTTCGGAGCGGCGCATGCGAGTTCGTCGGCTCCGACACTTCTTTGGTAGGCCGGGTTGGAATACTCCTGCGAGTTGGCGCTCGACGCGAGCGGCGACCGCGGCACGCTGGCTCGCTGATGCAACGCTGGCGATTGCGGCACGGCTTAGATGGCACTCTGTCGCACGGCATCGGTGAATTCCGGTCGACGGCTCGCCGCGAACCCTCACCGCCCTGAATTTCTCCCGGCGTGCCTGACCTTGGCGGCTCCTTTCGCCGTCGGCCGGTACGCCTTGCCTTGCGCGCGGGGACGCCCGGGCGTGGCGGCGACGGCGTGGGCCGGCGACGCCGACCGGCCGGCGTTGCGCGTCGGGCCGGCGAGGCAGTTGCCGTAGCCCCGCGACGTGC
>JBDTCA010000325.1:0-15291 GCA_039923815.1 Caldimonas sp.
ACGCTGGCCTCGCAGCTTTCCGACTTCACCGGCGGCGAAGACGGCCTGACCTTCAAGGTGCCCGAAGCGCTGCAGCCGGCCACGAGCTACGTCGCCGAGCCCGTCCTGGGCGCCTCGATCGACGGCCGCTTCGTCACCTACTACGCGATCTTCGCGGTGGCGCTGCTCCTCGTGCTGGCGTTGCTGCGCATCGTCAACTCGCCGTTCGGACGCGTGCTGCAGGCCATTCGCGAGAACGACTTTCGCGCCGAGGCGATCGGCTACCGCACGGTGGTCTATCGGACCCTCGCGAGCGTGGTCTCGGCGCTGTTCGCCACCGCGGCCGGCGTGCTGCTCGCGATCTGGCTGCGCTACAACGGCCCCGACACGACGCTGTCGTTCGAGATCATGCTCGACGTGCTGCTCATCGTCGTCATCGGCGGCATGGGCACGATGTACGGCGCCGTCATCGGCAGTGCCTTGCTGGTGCTGGCGCAGAACTACCTGCAGGACCTGATGAAGCTCGCCGCCGGCGTGGTGCACGACGTTCCGGTCCTCTCGCAGATCGTGTCGCCGGAGCGTTGGCTGCTCTGGCTCGGGCTGCTCTTCGTGCTCTCGGTGTACTACTTCCCGAGCGGTGTGGTCGGCCGCCTGCGGGCCCCTCGACGCGCGCCGGTGCCGCCGTCCCGATCGCCGGATGTGCCCGCGCGTTAACGCCGGGCCGGGTGGTGGCCGCTGCGTCGACCGGTTCCACGTGAGTCGCCGTCGGGACGAGCGATCGCGCTCCAGGCGATCAGCGCGAGCAGCGCGACCTGCAGCGGCAGCCGTGCCACCAGGGCCCAGTACGGCACCCCGAACAGCTCGGGGTGCTGCAGCATGTAGATGTGCGCCGGGGTCACTGCGATCGTGAGCGCGAAGAGGCCGACACCGGCGGCACGCCGGCTGGCAGGCCACAGCAGGCCGGCAGCGCCGAGCAGCTCGAAGACGCCACTCACGAGGACGATGGCGCGCGGCCAGGGCAAGGCGGGTGGCACGATCCGCATCTCGGTCTCCGTGGCCACGAAGTGAGCGATTCCGCCGATCAGGAACCAGAGGAAGACGATGCCCAGGCCGACGAGCCGGGCCCGCCCCGCGGCCGGCGCGGCATCGTCGCAAGGCTTCGGGTCGGGATGCATCAGGCGGGCGACATTCGTTCGGCCGATCGGCGTGGCGCAAGTGGCGGTGAGCGGGACGAACCGACGCCTGCGGGCTCGGGGCGGCTTCGGCGCTGGCGCGCGCTGAAGCGACCGTATCATGCGCGGCCACGCCGCTGCAGTTCCCGCCGACATGCCCTCTGACACCGCAGCTGCTGCTTCAGGCGGCGCGCGCCGCACCTTCGCACCCTTGCCGGCGAGCGCCTTGATGGGCTACGCCGTCGCCATCGTCGCCGTGCTGCTGACGGCCTGGCTGGCCTTCGAATCGCTTCAGGAGCGCGTCGCCGCGGCCGAGCGAATCACCCGCACCTACGACGTGCTGGTGCGCCTGCAAAACGTGTTCTCGAGCGTGAAGGACGCCGAGACCGGGCAGCGCGGCTATCTGCTCACCGGCCAGGAGAGCTACCTCGAGCCCTACAGCCGCGCACTCGGCGTGCTGCCGGGCGACATCCAGACGCTCTACGCGATGACTCGTGGCAACCCCGAGCAGCTGCGCCGGCTCGACGGCCTGGCCAAGGCCATCGACGACAAGCTCGCCGAGATGGACGAGTCGATCGCGCTGCAGCGAGCCGGCAATGCCGAAGCGGCGCTTGCCGTCATCCGCACCGACCGCGGCAAGGCCGCGATGGACCGCATTCGCGATCAGGCCACCGAGATGGGCCGCGTCGAGCGCGCAGCGATCACGACGCGACAAAGCGACTGGCAGCAGACGGCGCGCAGTTCGGTGTCCATCACGCTCGGAGGCTCTGCCGTGCTGTTGGCCCTGATCGGCGTCGCCTTCTGGTCGGCGCGTCGCAACCACCTCGAGCGTTCGGGGCAGGCCTGGTTGCGTACCGGCCAGGCCCTGATTTCGCAGAGGATGCAGGGCGACCAGCGGCTGGACACGCTCGGGGTCAAGGTGCTCGACTTCCTCGCCGAATATGCCCAGGCCCAGGTGGGTGCGCTGTATGTCGGCGCTGGTGCCGGGCGCTTCCGTCGCGTCGCCGGTTACGGCACCGGCGAGCTCGGGCAGGAGCCAGCGAGTGCGGGCCACGGCCTGCTCGACGCGTCGGCCAGGGCCGGGCGCGCGCTGCACGTACGCGATGTGCCGCCCGGCTACCTGACGGTGCGATCGAGTCTCGGCGGCGCCGATCCGCGAGAGCTGCTGATCGCCCCTGCGGTGATCGACGGTGTCGTCCACGCGGTGCTCGAGCTCGGCTTTTTCCGCCCCATCGGTGCCATCGAGCTGGCCCTCCTGGAGAAGGTGTCGGAGTCGGTGGCAGTGGCGGTGCGGGCATCGAAGGACCGCAGCCGCCTCGAGGAGCTGCTCGCGGAGACGCAGCGCCAGTCCGAAGAACTGCAGACGCAGCAGGAAGAGCTCCGCGTCAACAACGAGGAGCTCGAGGAGCAGGGCCGCGCCTTGCGCGAATCACAGAGCTCGCTCGAGGAGCAGCAGGTCGAGCTGCAAGCCAGCAACACGCAGCTCGAAGAGCACATGCGGCTGCTCGAGGACCAGCGCGACGAGCTTTCGAGCTCGCAGCGGGAGCTGACCGAGAAGGCCACCGACCTCGCTCGCACCAGCCAGTACAAGAGCGAGTTCCTGGCCAATATGAGTCACGAGCTGCGCACGCCGCTCAATTCGACGCTGATCCTGGCCAAGCTGCTCGCCGACAACAAGGAAGGCAACCTCAGCGAGGAGCAGGTCAAGTTCGCGACCACGATCGGCTCGGCCGGCAACGACCTGCTCAAGCTCATCAACGACGTGCTCGATCTGTCGAAGGTCGAGGCCGGCAAGGCCGAGCTTTCGGTCGAGCGTGTCGGCATCGCTCGTCTGGTCGGCTCGCTGGGCGCCACCTTCGAGCCGATGGCGCGCGAAAAGGGGCTGACCTACGCCGCTGTAGTCGAGGCTGGCGCACCCGAGCGCATCGTCACCGACGGTCAGCGCCTCGGCCAGATCCTGAAGAACCTGCTCTCGAACGCGATCAAGTTCACCGACGCGGGCAAGATCGCGCTGCGCGTGGCGGCCGCCGGCGACTCGGCGGTGTCGTTCACTGTCTCCGACTCGGGAATCGGCATCGATCCGGCCCAGCACGAGCTCGTCTTCGAGGCCTTTCGCCAGGCCGACGGCAGCACCCATCGAAAGTACGGTGGTACCGGCCTGGGGCTGTCGATCTCGCGCGACCTGGCCCAGCTGCTCGGCGGCGAAATCACGCTGGAGAGCCAGGCGGGCAAGGGCAGTGTCTTCACACTGACGCTGCCGCGCGTGTACGCGGCGCCCGTCGCTTCGAGCGATGACGCAGCGGCGACGATGCCGCCACCGCCGCCACCCTCACGCCCGGCGCCGGCGTTGCCGGCGGCGTCGAGCGAAGCCATCGCCGGGTCCGGTGCCCGGCCTCGCCCCGGCCCCGACTTTCGCCCGTCGTCGAGCGTCGACGACGACCGCGACCACCTCGAGAACACGAGCCGCGTCATCCTCGTTGTCGAGGACGACGTGCGCTTTGCCGCCATCCTGCGCGACCTGGCTCGGGAGATGGGCTTCCAGTGCATCGTCACCCATTCGGCCAACGACGGCATCGCCGCCGCCATGCAGTTCCGGCCGAGCGCGATCCTGCTCGACATGAACCTGCCCGACCACTCCGGGCTCGGCGTCCTCGACCAGCTCAAGCGCAACCCGCAGACGCGGCACATTCCCGTGCACATCGCTTCGGTGGCCGACCACTCGCACGAGGCCCTCGAGCGCGGTGCGGTCGGTTATGCGCTGAAGCCGGTCAAGCGCGAGCAGCTCGTCGATGCGTTGAAGCTGCTCGAGTCCAAGTTCTCGCAGAACCTCAGGCACCTGCTCATCGTCGAAGACGACGCCGCCCAGCGCGCCAGCATGTGCGATCTGCTCGGCGGCGAGAGCGTCGAGATCACGGCCGTCGAGACCGCGGGCGACGCGCTGACGGCGCTGCAGGCGACCACCTTCGACTGCATGGTCATGGACCTCAACCTGCCCGACCTCTCGGGCTACCAGCTGCTCGAGAAGATGTCGCATCAGGACGGCGTGTCGTTCCCGCCGGTGATCGTCTACACCGGCAGCGCCCTCGATCGCGACCAGGAACAGGCGCTGCGCCGCTTCTCGCGCTCCATCATCGTCAAGGGCGCACATTCGCCCGAGCGGCTGCTCGACGAGGTGACGCTGTTCCTGCACCAGGTCGAGACCGAGTTGCCGGCCACGCACCAGCGGCTGCTGAAGGCGGCGCGCGACCGCGAGTCGATGTTCGAAGGTCGTCGCATCCTGGTCGTCGAAGACGACGTCCGCAACATCTTCGCGCTGACCAGCGTCCTCGAGCCGAAGGGCGTCAAGGTCGAGATCGCGCGCAACGGCCGCGAGGCGCTCGAGGCGTTGCAGAAGACCACGAAGGGAGGTGGCGCGGCAGCGGCCATCGACCTCGTGCTGATGGACATCATGATGCCGGAGATGGACGGCCTGACGGCGATGCGCGAGATCAGGAAGCGGCCCGAATGGAAGCGGCTGCCGATCATCGCGCTCACCGCCAAGGCGATGAAGGACGACCAGGAGAAGTGTCTCGACGCCGGCGCCAACGACTACATCGCCAAGCCGCTCGACGTCGAGAAGCTGCTCTCGCTCGTGCGCGTCTGGCTGCCGTCGTAAGCGCCATTGCACACCGAGACGGACATGGGCACGAGCGACTTCGACATCGAGCTGCAGCTGCTCGTCGAGGCCATCTACCTCAAGTACCACTACGACTTCCGGGCCTACGCCAAGGCCTCGCTGAAGCGGCGCATGACGACGGCCATGGCGCGCTTCGGCTGCCGCTCGCTGTCGCAGCTTCAGGACCGCGTCATGCACGACCCGGCCACCTTCATGCCGTTGCTGGAATACCTCACGGTGCAGGTCAGCGACATGTTCCGAGACCCTGGCTATTTCGCGGCGCTGCGCCACACGGTGCTGCCGATGCTGCGGACCTACCCGTCGCTCAAGATCTGGGTCGCAGGCTGCAGTGCCGGCGAGGAGGTGTACTCGCTGGCCATCCTGCTGCGCGAGGAAGGCCTGCTGGCGCGCACCATCATCTACGCGACCGACATCAACGCCAAGGCGCTGCAGAAAGCCGAGGCCGGCGTCTACGAGCTCGACCGCGTCGCCGGCTTCACGGCCAACCACCACCGCTCGGGTGCCCGCTCGTCGCTCTCCGACTACTACACGGCTGCCTACGGCAATGCCGTCTTCGACAAGTCGCTGCGCAAGAACGTCGTCTTCTCCGATCACAGCCTGGCCACCGACAGCGTCTTTGCGGAGGTGCAGCTGGTCTCGTGCCGCAACGTGCTCATCTACTTCGACCGCGAGCTGCAGGACCGATCGCTCGGTCTCTTTCGCGATGCCCTGTGCCGCAAGGGCTTCCTCGGCATCGGCGCCAGGGAATCGGTTCGTTTCTCGGCCCATGCCGACGCCTTCGACGAGCTCGTGCGCGACGAGCGCATCTACCAGAAGCGCGACGGGGCATGAGTGATCCGGCGATGCCTTTGCCGATGTCCGGGAGGCACTTCGACGCGGTCGTGATCGGTGCCTCGGCCGGCGGCGTCGAGGCGCTGTGCACGCTGCTGCCGACGATCGCGATCGGAACGCGAACTTCGTTCTTCATCGTGCTGCACCTGCCGCGCGACCGACCGAGCCTGCTGGCGCGCATCTTCCAGGACCGCTGCGCGCTGCCGGTGCGCGAGGCCCAGGACAAGGAGCCCGTGGCTGCCGGCACCGTCTACGTGGCACCGCCCGACTATCATCTTTTGCTCGACGAAGGACCCCGGATCGCCTTGTCCACCGATGACCCCGTCAACTTCTCGCGCCCTGCCATCGATGTCCTGTTCGAGTCCGCTGCCGACCTCTACGCCGACCGCCTGCTCGCGATCGTTCTCACCGGCGGCAACCGCGACGGCGCCGCCGGCCTGGCAGCGGTGGCAGCGGCCGGCGGCGGCCTCGTCGTGCAGGATCCGTCCGGCGCCCAGGTCTCGGTGATGCCGGAATCGGCGCTTCAGCGCAACCCGGGCAGCGAGGTGCTTTCGCTCGAGGCGATCGGCCGGTTGCTGGCCGGCCTCGGCGGGCCGTCACCGGCATGAACGCCGTCGCCGCCTGCGCGGCATCGCTGCCGATGCCCGTCGTCAAGTGCCTCCTGGTCGACGACCTCGACGAGAACCTGCTCGTGCTGTCGGCACTGCTTCGCCGCGGCGGCCTCGAGCTGCTGCTGGCACGCTCGGGAGCCGAGGCGCTCGAGCTCCTGTTGCAGCACGACGTCGCGCTCGCCTTTCTCGACGTGCAGATGCCGGAGATGGATGGCTTCGAGCTGGCCGAGCTGATGCGCGGCAGCGAACGCACATGCCATGTCCCGATCATCTTCCTGACCGCCGGCGAGCACGACCAGCGACGCGTCTTCAAGGGCTACGACAGCGGCGCCGTCGACTTCCTGCACAAGCCGATCGAGCCGCGCGTGCTCGTCAACAAGGCCGAGGTCTTCTTCCAGCTGCATCGCCAGAAGCAGCAGCTCGCGCAGCAGCTGCTGGATCGCACCGAGACGCTGCGCCTGTCGGAGATGCTGATGGCGATGCTCGGCCACGACCTGCGCGGTCCGCTCAGTGCCATCCTGATGTCGGCCATGGTCATCGAGCGCCGGGCCGAGAACGAGGCCACGAAGCAGGCCGCCGGTCGCATCCAGACGAGCGGCAAGCGCATGAGCCGGATGATCGCCGACCTGCTCGACCTGGCACGGGCACGGCTGGCCGGCGGCATCGCCGTCCATCCCGCAGGAATGGACCTCGGGCCGGTGCTGCTGCGCGCGGTCCAGGAGTGCCAGATATCGGAACCCGATCGCACCATCGACTGGCAGCAGGCAGGTGACTCCGTCGGCACCTGGGATGCCGATCGAATGGCGCAGGTCGCGTCGAACCTGATCGGCAATGCCGTGCGCCATGGAGCCGCCAATGCCCCCGTGCAGGTGCGCCTCGACGGCACCGACCCCGCCGAGGTCGTCTTCTCGGTCGCCAACGCCGGCACCATTCCCGCCGAGTTGTCGCCGCACATCTTCGATCCGTTCCGAAGCGGGCGGCAGGGTGGAGGCGCAGCCACCGGTCTCGGCATCGGCCTCTACATCGTCGAGCAGATCGTGCAGGCGCACGGCGGTCGCGTCGAGGTCGATTCGCGCGAGGACATCGGCACCGTCTTCCGCGTGAAGTTGCCGAGGAGCTTCACGGCCGCCTAGGATGAAAACGCCCGCCCGACTGCAGTCGCTGCTCGACGAAGGCCTGATCGACGGCGTCTCCCGGCAGCTCATGAGCGGCAAGGAGGCGATGGTCTTCGTCGTTCGCTGCGGCGACGAGACGCGCTGCGCCAAGGTCTACAAGGAGGCCAACGCGCGGAGCTTTCGCCAGGCCGTGGACTACACCGAGAACCGCAAGGTCAAGAACTCGCGGCAGGCGCGGGCCATGGCCAAGGGCACGAAGTTCGGCCGCGAGGCGACCGAGGCGGCCTGGCAGAGCGCCGAGGTCGATGCCCTCTATCGGCTGGCCGCCGCCGGTGTGCGCGTGCCCAAACCCTACAACTTCCACGACGGCGTGCTGCTGATGGAGCTGGTGGTCGACGCTGCCGGCGACGCTGCGCCGCGCCTGAACGACGTCGCCTTCAGCGCCCAGGAAGCGCGTAACCATCACGCGCAGCTGATTCGCGAGGTCGTGCGCATGCTCGGTGCCGGCATCGTCCACGGTGATCTGTCCGAGTTCAACATCCTGCTCGCCGGCGACGGGCCGGTGATCATCGACCTGCCCCAAGCCGTCGACGCCGCCGGCAACAACCACGCCCAGCGCATGCTGCTGCGCGACGTCGAGAACCTGCGCAACTTCTTCGGCCGTTTCGCGCCCGAACTGCTGGCCACCGACTACGGCAACGAGATCTGGGCCGCGTACGAGCGAGGCGAACTCGTCGACGGCAAGGCGCTCACCGGCCGCTTCGAGAAGGTGCTCGGTCCGGTCGACGTCGGCAGCGTGCTGCGCGAGGTCGACGATGCCCGGGCCGAGGACGCGGCGCGCAGGTTGCGCATGACCGGTTCCTGATTCACGGCGCGGCGTCGCGTCTGGCGGTTACGGGCGCAGTGCCGGGAACGGATTGACCGCCACGCCCTTCCACCACTCCTTGCCGGGGCCCAGCCGAAAGGCGGCGAAGTGCAGGTGCGGCGCAGCCGGGTTCGCGTTGCCGCTGCTGCCCACATAGCCGATGACGTCGCCACGCCTCACCACCATGCCCTCCCGCACGCCGTCGGCATAACGCTCGAGGTGCGCGTAGTAAAGGCAGAAGCGCCGGTCGGCGTCGTACTGGTAGAGGGTCGTGCCACCAGGCACACTGGTGAAAAGCCTGGCGACGGTGCCGTCGCTGGCGGCGAGGACCCGGGTGCCCCGCGGCGCGGCGATATCGATGGCCTCGTGGCGATGGCCCGGTCGGCCGTCGGCGAAGGTGTCGCGCAATGCCTCGGCACGGACACCGTCGACGGGGACGAGCAGCGGCGGCAACTCGGCAGCGCTTGCCAGGCCCGAGAGTGCCACGGCGGCGAAGACCGCGGTCTTCGCAACGAGCGCCTTCATGCCCTCAGGGCCGCACGTCGACGACGAAACCCACCTTGGCCAGCGTCGACAGGCGTTGCGCGTCCCAGTTGGTGAGGTGGATGCAGCCGTTGGTCTCTTCGCGGCCCAGCCGCTCTGGCGCAGGGGTGCCGTGAATGCCCCAGTGCGGCTTCGACAGGCCGAGCCACATGTTGCCCACGGGGTTGTTCGGGCCGGGCGCGATGTCGGTCTTGACGGTGCCCGGCCTGGCGTCTTTCAGCAGCGCCGGGTCGTAGGTGAATGACGGGTTCTTCACCTCGTTGGCGATCTTCATGCGGCCGATCGGCAGCGGATCGCGGGGGCCGCCGATGCTGATCGGAAAGGCAGCCAGCACCTTGCCCTCGGCGCCGAGCGCGAACAGCATGCGGTCGGACTTGTCGATCTCGATCGAGAGCGCCTTGGCCGGCGCCGCTTCCTGCCCTGTCGCCGCCACCACGAGCTCGGTACCGGTCTCGAAGGCGCGGCCGCGATTGAGCTCGCGCAGTTCCGCCGGACTCATGTGGAAGCGTTCGCCGAGCGCCTCCTGGATCGATTCGTAGTCGAGCGACTTCAGCTTGGCGCGCTCCATCATGTCGGCCGGCACCGGTGCGTAAGGTCCGGCTACGTCGGCGGCGGTCACGGTGTAGAGCGCAAACGGCGGCGCCGTGTCTTCGAGCAGCGCCGCCCAGGTGGCGGCGTCGACGCGACCGCTCGCTGCCAGACCCCGCGCTTTCTGGAAGGCGGCGACGGTGCGCCGCATGTTGGTGGCGAAGCGGCCGTCGATCTCGCCGGGCGAGAACCAGGCGCGGTCGAGCAGGATCTGCGCACGCACCACGGCGGCGCCTCGGCTGCCGGAAGCCAGCACCGGCCGATTGCTGGCGGCGTTGAGTCGCTCGAGGGTGGCGGCGGCGCCGTGGTCGGTGGCGGCCAGGGCATTGGCCGGACCGAACGATACGAGTGCTGCCAGCACACCGATGAGCGAAGAACGGCGGGTCGTCATGGCGCGAACGCTCCAGGTCTTGGCGCGGCAGAAAGCTGCTCGCGCATGGTGGCGAAAAAGGTCTCGGGAAAGACCGGTTTGGTGAGGAAGACGTCGTAGCCGGTGAACGACCGCCGCACGGTGGCCTCGGGCGTGGCGCTGCACATCACGATTCGCACGCCGCCGAGGAAGGGGTGGGCGCGCAGGACCTTGCCGATCGCGGCGCCGTTCATGTCGGGCAGCATGAAATCGAGCACGACGAGATCGGCGCGCACTTCTTCGGCGATGCGGATGCCAGCCGGCCCGTCGGTGGCGCCGAGGGCACGGTAGCCCTCGAGTTCGAGGAGCATGAGAACCGACTCGACGAGATCGACGGAGTCGTCGATGACGACGATGGTCGACGGCCCGGGCGTGGCGGTGGAAGGCGATGGGGATGGGGAAGACATGTGAGGACTCAGTGCGCCTGAGCGGCTCGAACCAAGGCAATCACCGTGCCGTGCAACGGCCACAATCTGCGCCGCAATGCACATTCCCATTCCCGAAGATCCCGGCACCTCGGTCACGACGCTCGGCAATGGCGTGCGCGTCGTCGTCGTGCAGCTGCCCGCCCTGCAGACGGTGCACGTCAGCGTCTTCATCCGTACCGGCAGCAGCCACGAGAGCCGGCGTCTGAACGGCATCAGCCATTTCGTCGAGCACATGGCCTTCAAGGGCACGCACGGGCGCAGCTGCCAGCAGATCAACCTCGATGCCGAACGGCTCGGCGCCGAGGTCAATGCCCATACCGACAAGGACCACACCGCTTACCACATGCGGGGCATGGCCGGCGATGCCACGCGGTTCATCGCGATGCTCGGCGACATCGTCCGCAACAGCACGTTTCCTGCCGACGAGCTCGAAAGGGAGCGCCAGGTCATCCTCCACGAGGTCATGGAAGACGACGAGGACTCGCTGTCGACCGCCGACAAGCTGTTCGACAAGACCTGGTTCGGCGACCACCCCCTGGCCCAGCCGGTGATCGGCAGCCGCCTGAACATCGGCCGCTTCTCGCGCGACGAGCTGCTCGCCTACGTGAGCCGCCAGTACACGGGCGCCAATGTCGTCGTCGGCATCGCCGGGCCCGTCGACGCGGCAGCGATGGTCGAGGCGACCGAGGCCGCGTTCGGCTCGATGCCGCGCGGCACGGGCAACGAGGTGGCGGCGCCCAGCTATGTGGGCGGTGTCGCTGCGAAGGTGCAGGCCGGCACCAGCCAGAGCCACATCGTCATGGGTTATCCGATCCCGACCGCGCACGACGACGGCCAGCACGCCGGCGTGGTCGCGGCGGCACTGTTCGGCGAGGGCATGAGCTCGCCGCTGCTCGACGAGATCCGGGAGCGCCGCGGCCTCGTCTATCACGCCGACTGCACGGCTGAAGTGACCGAGCTGGCGGGCCAGTTCGTGATCGAGGCCTCGACCGGGCCGGAGCATGTCGACGAGTTCTTCGTCGAGGTCAACCGTCTGCTCGCCGAGCAGGCCGGAGGCGTCGACGCGGTCGCCCTCGAGCGCGCCCGCAACCAGATCGCGGTGCGCCGCCTGCGCGACCACGAGCGGCCTGCACGCCGGCTCGAAGAAGCGGTGCTCGACGTCTTCGCGTTCGGGCACGTGCGCTCGCGGGCCGCCATCACGGCACGCATCCGCGAGCTGAGCGCGGCCGACGTCAGCGGAGCCTTTGCGCGCATGCTGGCGCAGCCGGCGTCGGTGGCCGTCGCCGGTCGCCTGCGCAAGGGCGCCACCGAACGCATCCGCGAGCTGTTCATCCGCTGAAAGCGGAGCGGGTCGGCTGGCCCGGGCGCGGAGTCCAGGCGCTTCGGACGGTCTGCCTTCGCGCGCCCGCGCCGGATCGCTTCAGCTGGCTTCGGGCTCGGCTTCGTCGACCGACTCGTCTTCCGGCTCGGCGACGACCGCGGCGACCTTGGGCGCGGCCTTCTTCCTGGCCTTCTTGGCAGCCGCCACCTGCGACACGACTTCCAGGGTGGCGTCAGACGTCTGGATGCCGGCTTCCACCGCCGCCGCTTCGCCGCGCACCAGGGCTTCCTGGGCGTGCTGCATGCCGATCTCGATGCGCGGGCGCCAGGTCGATGCCAGCGCCTGGTTCTGCAGCGAGCTCTTCGCCGAGGCGATGTAGCTCTTCAGTTCCAGCATGGACAGCGAAGCCAGCTTGGCGTCGAGGATGGCGATCTCGGCCTCCGAGAAGGCCTCCATCACGATGGGGGGAGTTTCTTTGATCATGGGAGAGCTTACTCCCCGTTTCAGGCCTCGAAACGGCCCAGTCGCACGGCCGTGCCGCCCGGCTTCAGGTTGCGGGTGCCGGGCATCACCAGCACGGCGCGGTCGTAAGGCGTGACCCAGACGCGGTCGCCGTCCTGGGCGATCGGCGTGCCGGCCTTGGCCACGACCGACATCGCCACCACCGGCACGAGGAAGCGGAAGCCGGCGCTGATCGGCACCACGGCCTCGGTGACGCGGACGAGGCGCTGCGCCGGCGGCAACGGCAGCCGCACGTGGCCGCGCACCCACTCGGCACTGGCCAGGCCGGTGAGGCCGAGGAAGCGCACGAGCGAGTCGATGGCGACGTCGGCGGCGGCGCGTTCCCAGTGCTGACCGCACTCGAGGAGCAGCGCCCGCCGCGGGCTGGCCGGGTCGGCGAAGGCGCCGCGCTCCATCATGCGCAGGCCGGCGGGGTGGCCGGTGTCGATGAGCAGGTCGCCGGGCACGCCGAGCTCGCGCGCAAAGGCGACGTTCTTCTCGACGGTGCCGCACACCATCAGCGGCCCGCAAGGCTCGCTCATGCTGTGGATGTCGAGCAGCTGTTCGGCAGCGTCGACGAAAGGGCGCAGCTGGCGCGCACGGCGCAGCTCGATCGAGTCGCGCGGGCCGTCGAGCGCAGCGTCGGCCCAGACGCGGTTGAAGTCCTCGTCGATGCAGCGCGACGGGAACGGATCGGCCGGGTCGAAGCGGGCATAGGCCTCGACGTTCGCGAAGGCGAGCACGAGTTGCCCGCGCTCCGGCCGAAAGCCGAGATCGAGCAGCCAGTCGAGCGCGATGGCGCCGCAGATTTCGTTGCCGTGCGTCAGTGCCTGGACCATCACGCGCGGCCCGGGCCGGCCCGAATCGACGGCATGGACCCAGTCGACGCCGGTGCCGCCCTGCTTCCAGCGGGCGATGTCGGGCGCGTGCAGTTCGACGGGCGGCAGGTCGGTCATGGCGGAATCGAAGCGGAGTCGGGTGGCGAGCTTAGCGGCCGGCCCGGCCGCGCCTAGCGCGGCTGGATCGCGAGCCGGCCTTCGGCTGCAGCGAGCGTTCGTGCCAGCAGCCCGGCCGTGTGGTGGATCGCCTCGATCGTCGGCACCGGCGTCGACGTGATGCGCGCCAGCTCGACGACGCTGCCGATCAGGGCGTCGAGCTCGAGGGCGCGACCGTGCTCGACGTCCTGCAGCATCGAGGTCTTGTGGGCACCGACCGCCTCGGCACCGGCGATGCGCTTGTCGATCGAGAGCTTGAAGACGACGCCGAGCTTGTGGGCCACCCGCTCGGCCTCCTTCATCATCGCGGCGACGACGGCGCGGCCGCCGGCGTCGCGACAGATGCCTTCGAGCGTGGCGTGGGTGAGGGCGCTGATCGGGTTGAAGCTGAGGTTGCCCCAGAGCTTGAGCCAGATCTCGGCGCGGATGTCCTTCGTGACCGGTGCCTTGAAGCCGGCGCCCATCAGCGCCTGCGAAAGCCGCTCGATGCGTTCGCTGCGGGTGCCGTCGAGCTCGCCGAGCGTGAAGCGGTTGCCTTCGATCACACGCACGACGCCGGGCGCGACGAGTTCGGCAGCGGGGTAGACGACGCTGCCGATCACGCGCGCCGGATCGATCGCGGCGGCCAGCACGCCACCGGGATCGACGCTTTCGAGCGCCTGCCCCAGCCATGGCCCGGGCAGGCGCTGGAAGTACCACCACGGCACGCCGTTGGTCATCGTCACCAGCATCGTCTCGGGGCCGACGAGCTGCTGCAGCGCCGGCAGCACGTCCTTCACCTGATGCGCCTTGACGGTCAGGAGCACGGCGTCCTGCGGGCCCGCCGCGCCGGCATCGGCGGCGGCGCGTGCGTTCGCCGCGTGTTCTTCGCGGCCGTCTTCGCCGATGAGGCGAAAGCCGTCCGCCGAGATGGCAGCGAGGTTCCTGTTGCGGGCGAGGAAGACGACGTCTTCACCGGCCAGCGAGAGCCTGCCGCCGAGGTAGCCGCCGATGGCGCCGGCGCCGACGATGGCGATCCGCATCGATCAGCCCAGGCCGAGCTTCTGCGCCAGTCCGATGCGTTGCAGCTTGCCGGTGGCGCCCTTCGGGATCTCGTCCATGAAGAGGATCTTCTTCGGCACCTTGTAGTCGGCGGCACGCGAGGACACGAAGGCCTGCAGCTCGCGGTCGGTCACGTCGCTGCCGGGCTTGAGCACCACGACCGCGCCGACCTCCTCGCCGAGCTTGGCGTGCGGGATGCCGAAGCACACGACCTGTGCCACCGCCGGGTGGTCCATCAGGATCTCGTCGACCTCGCGCGGGCTCACCTTCTCGCCGCCGCGATTGATGATCTCCTTCAGCCGGCCGGTGATGGACAGGTAACCGTCGTCGTCCTTCACGCCCTGGTCGCCGGTGCGGAACCAGCCGGCGCGAAAGCCGTTGGCGTTGGCCGCTTCGTTGTTCTCGTAGCCGGCGGTGACGTTGCTGCCGCGGATCACGATCTCGCCGGTGACGCCGGCCGCGAGCAGCTCGCCCTCGGTGCCCATGATCGCGATCTCCGGACCGGCCGCCAACCCCACGGTGCCGGGCTTGCGCTGCTTCGGCGGCAGCGGGTTCGACGCCATCTGGTGGCTGGCTTCGGTCATGCCGTAGGCCTCGATCAGCGGCGCGTGGAAGGCCGTCTCGAGTTCCTTGATCACCTGCGGAGGCATCGACGACGACGACGAGCGCATGAAGCGCAGCGGATGCCGGGCGATCACCTCGGCGTTGTTCTTCGCGCGCGAGACGATGGCCTGGTGCATGGTCGGCACGGCCGTGTACCAGGTCGGCCTGGCATCGTCCATCCACTGGAAGAAGCGGAGCGCGTTGAAGCCGGGCGTGCAGTACACGGCGGCGCCGGCCGAGATAGGCGCCAGCACGCCGGCGACGAGGCCGTGGATGTGGAACAGCGGCATGATGTTCAGGCCGATGTCGCCGGGCGCGAGCTGCAGCGTGGCGCTGATGTTGGCGGCCGAGGCGCAGAGGTTGGCGACCGACAGCGGCACGATCTTCGGCCGCGACGTCGTGCCCGACGTGTGCAGCACCATGGCGATGTCGGCCGTCCCGGCATACCCACCTTGCGCGGCCGGTGCGACGCCTGGGGCGGCACCCCGCGGCTCGAGCCGGAAGCTGCCCGCGGGCGCGCCTTCGGGCACGACGAGATCGACGATCCGCACGCCGAGCCGCTCGGCCACGGCGATCGCCGGCGACGTGCTCGTGCGCTCGACGATCAGCAGCT
>JBDTCA010000326.1:0-3227 GCA_039923815.1 Caldimonas sp.
GACGCACTGGATCAGCGGGTTCGACGGCGTCTCGATCCAGACGATGCGCGTCACCGGATTCGCCTTCAGCGCCGCGGCGATGTCGTCGAGCTTCGTCATGTCTACGAAGCTGGCGCCGACCTGCCACTTGGCGAACAGGTGCTTGAGCACGTTGGCGGTGCCGTGATAGATGTCGGCGGGTGCGACGACGTGGTCGCCCGGTTGCAGGCCCTGGAAGATCGCCGTGACCGCCGCCAGCCCGGAGCCGAAGGTCGCGCAACCGCTGCCACCTTCGAGCGCGGCGAGGGCGGCCTCCAGGCTGTTGCGGTTTGGGTTGTGGTTGCGCGAGTAGAGGTAGCCGTGCGGATAGGTGCCGTCGCCGTCGCGCTCGTAGGTGGTCGAGAGGTGGATCGGCTCGGTGACGGCGCCGGTGGCCGGGTCGACACCGTGGCCGGCGTGGACGGCCAGGGTCTCGAAGCGATGGGTTCTGGACGGTGTCATGGCGTGCCCTCGGCCGGCGAAAGGGTGAATTGTCGGCCGTGATGAAATGAGGCTCACGACGCCGCGCGCGTCGCTCATTTTTTTCGAGGCATCTCATGGAATCGCACGACTACCCGCACTCGCAACTGTTGATCGACGGCGTCTGGGGGCCGGCCGCGTCCGGGCGCACGCACGCCGTCGTCAACCCCGCCAGCGGCGCCACCATCGGCAGCTTCGCCTGGGCCGACAGGGCCGACCTCGACCGCGCCCTCGAGGCCGTCGACAAGGGCTTCAAGGCCTGGAAGAAGATCAGCGCCTACGAGCGCTCGAAGACGATGCGCAAGGCCGCCAACCTGCTGCGCGAACGCGTCGACATGGTGTCGCGGCTGATGACGATGGAGCAGGGCAAGACGCTCGCCGAAGCGAAGGCCGAAATCCTCAACGGCGCCGACACCATCGACTGGTTCGCCGAGGAGGCCCGACGCGCCTACGGCCGCGTCATCCCGGCGCGCGCCGAAGGCATCTACCAGCTCGTCGTCAAGGAACCGGTCGGACCGGTCGCCGCCTTCACGCCGTGGAACTTCCCGATCAACCAGATCGTGCGCAAGCTCTCGGCGGCGCTGGCGGCCGGCTGCTCGATCATCGTCAAGGCGCCGGAGGAAACGCCGGCCTCGCCGGCCGAGCTGATCCGCTGCTTCGTCGACGCCGGCGTGCCGCCCGGCACCGTCAACCTGGTCTACGGCGATCCGGCCGAGATCTCGAGCTACCTGATCCCGCACCCGGTGATCCGCAAGATCTCGTTCACCGGCTCGACCGCGGTCGGCAAGCAGCTCGCGGCAATGGCCGGCCTGCACATGAAGCGGGCGACGATGGAGCTCGGCGGCCACGCGCCGGTGATCGTCTTCGACGACGCCGACATCGCCGTCGCCGCCAAGACCATGGCCGCATCGAAGTTTCGCAACGCCGGCCAGGTCTGCATCTCGCCGACGCGCTTTCTCGTGCAGGAAGGCGTCTACAAGGAGTTCGTCGACAAGTTCGTGGCCGCCAGCGAGGCGCTCAAGGTGGGCAACGGTCTCGACAAGGCCAACAACATGGGCTCGCTCGCCAACCCGCGCCGGTCCGCGGCGATGGAAGCAGCGGTGGAGGACGCCGGCAAGCATGGCGGCAAGGTGCGCACCGGCGGGCACCGGATCGGCAAGGAAGGCAATTTCTTCGAGGCGACGGTGGTGACCGAGCTCGATAACGACGCCCAGGCGATGAACGTCGAGCCGTTCGGGCCGCTGGCGATCATCAACCCGTTCGGCAGCTTCGACGACGCCGTCAAGGAGGCCAACCGGTTGCCCTTCGGCCTGGCCGCCTATGCCTGGACGCGGTCGGCCAAGACCGCCAACGCCATTGCCGCGCAGGTCGAGACCGGAATGATGTCGATCAACCACGTCGGCCTCGGCATGCCCGAGGTGCCGTTCGGCGGCGTCAAGGATTCGGGTTATGGCTCGGAGGGCGGCAGCGAAGCCATCGAGCCGTACATGAACCCGAAGTTCGTGACCCAGGCCGGGCTGTAGAGCGGCGGCCAGGGCGCGACCCGGCCGGCTGACGCCGCCGGCGCCCGTTCAGCGCGGGTCCGGAGGGCGGGAAGGCGACTTTCGGGCCTGCCCCTGGAGCCAGGCGAGCTTGGCCGCGTAGAGGTCGTGCTGACCGCGCGTGACGCTGCTCTGGGCGGCGCGCGCCAGTTGATCCCTGGCCGCGTCGATGTCACCGAGGCGAAAGTAGGCCAAGCCGAGCCAGAAATGAAACTCGTCACGGTCGTCGTCGCGCGCCAGTTCGCGCGCGAACAGTGTCCGTGCGGCCGTGTAGTCGGCCCGCGCCATCGCCGCCAGGCCGAGGTTGAAGAAGTGGAACGGCGGGAACGGTTCGAGGGCGCGCAGGCGCAGGCGCATCGCCTCGGCCTCTGCGGTGCGTCCGAGCCGTGAATAGGTCTGCGCAAGATTGGCGAGCGCGCGCGAGTCGCGCTGGCTGAGCGCAAGGGCGTGCTCGAAGACGGGCGCTGCGGCCTCGACGTCACCATGGCGCAGATAGACGACGCCGAGCATGTTCCAGGCGGCCGGGAAGGCCGGATCGTGGCGCAGCGCCTCGCGTGACCACGCGTACGCGCTGTCGAGCCGGCCTGCAGCGAGGGCTTCGGCGGCGTGGTTGTTGGCGTACATCGCGATGACCGTGGCTTCGCCGATGTCGCGGTGGCGCATGTAGCGAACGTCCTCGGCCGGCAGGAAGTCGATCGTCAGCGGCGCGAGATCGAAAGCGCTCCGGGCATCGGCGGTGCGCCGGCCGATGGTGACGTTGACATGGCCGCTCGCCACCAGAAAGTCGCCGCTGCGGCTCCACGTGTCGTCGATCAGCGCGCTGCCGTAATAGAAAGGCAGATTCAGTTCGCGGGCGAATGCGGTCGTCATGAGCACCAGCGAGAGGCAGTTGCCGGAGCGCGTCGCGAACGTCGCGGCGGCGGTCTTCGTCGTCGCGGTGTCGTATTCGATCTTGAGCTGGCCTTTTTGGTAAAGGGCCTCGACGAGGCCGGCCTGGGCACCCTTGGTGCGCAGCCGCTCCGCGATGTCGACGGCGAGGTAGTGGCGCATCGGCTCGCTGAGCGTGAAGATGTCGTCGGTGGAGATGCGTTCCTGCGGCACCCGGAACCGGTCGTCGTGGAACAGGCTCGCCGGCGCACTGGCGATCTCCGGACCGCCTGCGCAGGCCGAGAGCAGCGCCGCGGCGCC
>JBDTCA010000327.1:0-5554 GCA_039923815.1 Caldimonas sp.
ATCCCTGCCGTCGTGGCCCTGCTCTCGTGGGCTCTCCTCAAGGAACGCGTCAGCGCACGAGTGGCCGCAGGCATCGGCTGCGCGATTGCCGGCATCGCCCTGGTCTCGCTCGCGAAAGACGCGGACGTCGATGTCTCCGGGTCACTCGCGGGCACGATGCTCCTGCTCGGCGCCGTGACCTGCGAAGCGGTCTATGTCGTGCTCGGCAAAAAACTCTCTGCTTCGGTCGGGCCCAAGCGCATCAGCGCCCTTATCAATCTCTGGGGCCTCGTGCTGGTCACGCCTTTCGCGCTCTGGCAGCTGCGCGACTTCTCGCCTTCGTACATCCCGGTCTCGTCATGGGTGCTTCTCGTGATCTATGCGATCGCGGCCAGTGTCGTCACCGTCTGGCTGTGGATGACGGGGTTGAAGCACGTGCCGGCATCGTCGGCGGGCATCTTCACGGTGTTCCTGCCGATCAGCGCGGCGGCCGTGGGCGTGTTCTTCTTCGGCGAGGAATTCAGCACTTCCCAGGTTGCGGCCTTCGCCCTGGCGCTCGCCGGCGTCGTACTCGCGACGTGGCCGGCCCGGCGACGCTGAGCGCCGTTCCCGTTTCTGGCCTTCCGGTCAGCGACCGCCTCAGGCATCGATCGCTTCGACCGTCGCGACAGCGTCGCGACTCGTTCTTGCGGCCCGCGCCAGGGCCGACACCGCCCGCGGCGACTCGCCCTTTCGCCGATGGTCGGACCAGACCTGCCGCCATCGTCGGGCGCCGGCTTCGCCGTTGCGCAGCGCCAGCATGTGGCGCGAGACGTGCGACCAGGGCTCGCCGGTCTCGCGTTGAAGGCGTTCCATGTAGCCGACCATGGCGTCCTCGACTGCATCGCGATCGAGCCGCCGCGGCACCGCTCCGAAGAAACGTGCGTCCCAGTCGGCGAGCTCGGCGGGATGGTGATAGGCGGCGCGCCCGACCATGACCCCGTCGACGTCGCCGAGCTGCTCGTCGATCTGCGCCACGGTCGCGATGCCTCCGTTGACGACGAGCGTGAGCGCGGGGAAATCGCTCTTGAGCCGGGCGACGATCTCGTGGCGCAGCGGAGGCAGCTCGCGGTTCTCCTTCGGGCTGATGCCGTTCAGCCAGGCGTTGCGGGCGTGGACGACGAAGACCTCGCAGCCGCCCCGCTCGGCCACGGTGCCGACGAAATCGCGTACGAAGTCGTAGCTCTCGTGGCGGTCGATGCCGATCCGATGCTTGACGGTGACCGGGATCGTGACCGCGTCGCGCATCGCCGCAACGCCGTCGGCGACGAGCTCGGGCTCGGCCATCAGGCAGGCACCGAACGAGCCGCGCTGCACCCGCTCGCTCGGGCAGCCGCAGTTGAGGTTGATCTCGTCGTAGCCCCACTGTTCCCCGAGTCTTGCGCACGCCGCGAGATCGGCAGGTTCGCTGCCGCCGAGCTGCAGGGCCAGCGGGTGCTCGGCCGCGTCGAAGGCGAGGTGGCGCGCAACGTCGCCGTGAAGGAGCGCGCCGGTCGTCACCATCTCGGTGTAGAGGCGCGCCTGGCGCGTCAACAGGCGATGGAAGAAGCGGCAGTGGCGGTCGGTCCAATCCATCATCGGCGCGACCGACAGGCGCCACGGGCTGAAGAGGCTCGGCGTCATCGCCACGATTGTGCCGGCGTGGGCCAGCGCGCCGGCGTCAGACGCGAGCTGCGACGGTCGAGATCCCGGCGGTAAAGCGTGGCCAGAGTTCGACGGGCAGATCGTGGCCCATGCCCTCGACGACGTCGAGCGTGGCGCCGGGAATTCGCGCGGCGAGGTCGCGCCCGGCCGCGACCGGCACGAGCACGTCGGCGGCGCCATGGATCACATGCGTCGGTGCGGCGATGCTTGAGAGAAGGCCGGTGCGGTCGCCGTCGGCGACGATGGCGACCATCTGGCGCGCGGTGCCGGCCGGTCGATACGAGCGCTTCACCGAGACCGTGAGGAGGTTGCGCATGTACTCATCCGAGGCCGGGTAGGCCGGACTGCCGATCAACGCATACAGCCCGACGTAGTGCGCCACGACGCGGTCGATATCCCTCGCGTCCGGCGGCCGGGCGATCAACGCAGCGCGTACCGTCATCGACGGGCCAGGCAACCGGCGCGAGCCGCTGCTCGTCATCATCAGGCTGAGGCTTTTCACTCGGTCCGGCCAGCCCGCAGCCATGCGCTGCGCGATCATCCCGCCCATCGATGCGCCGCACACATTCGCCGTGGCGATGCCCAGAGCATCGAGCACGCCGACGCTGTCGGCAGCCATGTCAGTGAGCGTGTACGGGCTCTTCACGCGCAGTCCGAGCGCGTGGCGAATAGCGTCGAGCGCCAGGTTGGGAACACCGCTGGCATCGAAGCTCTGGCTCAGGCCGCTGTCACGGTTGTCGAAGCGGATGACGCGAAAGCCGCGGGCCACCAGCAGATCGACGAAACCCTCGGGCCAGCCGAGCAGTTGCATGCCGAGGCCCATGACCAGCAGCAGCGGCTCGCCTGACGGCGATCCGTGGTCTTCGACCTCGAGCGAGGTGCCGTTGGCGGTGACTCGCATCCCGGCGTCTGTCAGACCGCCGCCACGGCCGACTCGTTCTGGCCGGTGCGGAAAAACAAGCGTCGCACGCCCGACGCATCGAAAGGTCGCCACGCGCCGATCGGTTGTGCCAGTCGGTCGGCGATCGCATAGAGAGCGAGCGGATTCATGCCCATGCCGACGTGACTGGCGGGAACCTCGATGTTCTCGACCAGCGGGCCGGGCTCGTTGATGCTGCAGCGCCAGGCGACGATGCCGTCGGTGCGCGAATAGATCGAGGTCGTCGGCACCGGCGGTGGCTGGCGGATCTGCTCGAGAAGCGGTGTGTCGCCGACGCTGCCACCGCTGAGACGCTCATAGAAGCGCCACGCGTTGGTGGCCTTCGGATGGCCGGTGAACGGCGTGCCCAGGGTGATGACGCACCGCACGATCTCGGGGTGCAGCTTGGCCATCTCGCGGGCATAGATGCCGCCGAGGCTCCAGCCGATCAGGCTGACGGGCTGGCCGTGCCTGTCGGCGAGCGCGCGAACGTCATCGGAGCAGCGCTCGAGAACGCCGGGCCGCGGGCCGCGGTTGAAGCCCTGACCCCAGGCCTGCGGAACATAGCCCAGTGTCTTCAGGAAGTTTCGCAGCGGCACCGTGCTGATGTCGTTGGCAGCCATTCCCGGAAACACCATCACGGGGTGACCCTCGCCGCGCGGCAGGCGATGCAGCCACGGCAGCGACGCCATCATCGAGACGAACTCTATCGGCGCCCGGCCCTCGAGGAGCATGAGCAGCGCACTGGGTGCCTTCACTTCACTCGGCTTTCGGCGGGGTGTCGTTGTCAAACGGCGGGAATCATTCATGCGAGGAGCGGGTTCATCTTCGCAGGCATCGTAAGCCGCGCTTTCTGCATCACGCAGGTCCGGCCACCGGGGCCGCCGGCGCGGCCCTTGCCATCGCCATCGCCTCATTGGCAACCAATGCGCCCACCACCAGGGCGCCGCCGATGAGCACATCGCGACTCGGCGTCTCGGCGCCTGCCAGCCATGTCCAGGTGACGCCGAAGATGATCTCCAGCAGCGACAGCAGCGCTGCCTCCGGGGCCGCCAGCCGGCGCGCGGCAGCCACGGCGATGAGGCACGGCACTGCGAGTTGCGCGACGCCGAGCAACGCCAGCAGGGCGAGGTCGTGGCGCGTGACCACGAAGGGCGTCGCGGGCCACAGCGTCACCAGGCACGACAGCACCGCACCGATGAGCACCGCCGGAAGCAGGTCATGGCCACCGCGGCCGCTCTTCTGGATCGCGGTCCAGTTGACGGCCGCGGCAATCGGAACCCCGAGTGCGACCACGGTGCCAGTCCAGTTGCGCGCACTGGCGGCGCCGAGTTCGTGGGCATACATCCACCCGATGCCGGCGCCGGCAACGACGATCGCGGACCATGTCCGCGCCGGCAACCGGTGGCCGAGCGCCAGACGCGCCAGCAGCGCCGTGAGCAGCGGTGCGATGGCCATCGTCACCAGCACGTTGGCGACGCTGGTCATCGTGATCGCCAGCATGAAGGCGGTGAACATCACGGCCCAGCACGCCCCCGAAAGCCAGAGGATGGCGCCGCCGCTGCGCAGGGTGCGCATCAATGGCGTGAAGCCGCGCAGCCAGCCAAGCAAGACGGTGAGCGCCAGGGCGTTGAAGAAGCTGCGCCAGAACGTCGCCTCGAAGCTGGCGGCCGAATCGAGATGCCGGGTCACGACGCCGGCGATGCTCCAGAGCAGCGTTGCCCCGACCATCGCGGCCACCGCCTGGCGGTGGTTCAGCTCAATAGCCGCTGCCGCCGGTGCCGGGCGCCAGGTTGTCGAACTTGGTGAGCGGCTTCAGGAAGGTGAGCCGGAAGGTGTCGGTCGGGCCGTTGCGCTGTTTGCCGATGATGATCTCGGCGATGCCTGGCTCCTTGCACGCATCCTTCGTGTAGTACTCGTCGCGGTAGATGAACATGATCACGTCGGCGTCCTGCTCGATCGCCCCCGATTCGCGCAAATCGCTCATCAGCGGCCGCTTGTCGGTGCGCGACTCGACGCTTCGATTCAGCTGCGACAGCGCGATCACCGGGCACTTCAGCTCCTTCGCGAGCGACTTCAGCGCGCGCGAGACCTCGCCGATCACGGTCGCCCGGTTCTCCTCGCTGGTGCCGGAGCTGCCGGTCATCAGCTGCAGGTAGTCGACCACGATCAGCCCCAGCTGGCCGCACTGCCGTGCCTGTCGGCGGGCGCGCGCACGCAGCTCGGTCGGCGTGAGCGAGCCGCTTTCGTCGATGAAGAGGTTGACCTTGCCGAGCTTTTCGACGGCCTCGGAAAGACGGCCCCATTCGTCGTCGCGGAGGGCACCGGTGCGCAGGTGCGACTGATCGATGCGACCGAGCGAGCCGACCATGCGCAGGGCGAGCTGCGACGCGCCCATTTCCATCGAGAAGACCACCACCGGCAGGCCTTCCCTGACGGCGACGTGCTCGGCAATGTTGAGCGCCAGCGCCGTCTTGCCCATCGACGGCCGCGCCGCGAGCACGATCAGGTCGCCCGGTTGCAGGCCGGAGGTGAGCCGATCGAGGTCGTAGAAACCGGTGCGCACGCCGGTCACTTCCTCGGCGCCGTTCTCGTGCAGCTCGTTGACGCGGTCGATCAGCTGCACGACCAGCGCGTCCATGCTCTGGAAGCCCTGGCGCGAGCGCGACCCTTCCTCGCCGATGCGGAAGATCTTGCCCTCGGCATCGTCAAGGATCTGCGAGACGGGCCGGCCTTGCGGATTGAAGGCACTGGTCGCGATCTCGTCGCTCGCGGCGACCAGCTTTCGCAGCACCGAGCGTTCGCGCACGATCTCGGCGTAGCGGCGGATGTTGGCTGCGCTCGGCACACTCTGCGCCAGCGCATTGAGGTAGACGAGGCCGCCGCAATCTTCGGCCTTGCCCAGGCTTTGCAGCTGCTCGAACACCGTGATCACGTCGGCCGGCTTGGTCGAGTTGATCAGTGCCGAGATGG
>JBDTCA010000328.1:0-12058 GCA_039923815.1 Caldimonas sp.
CGATCGACGCCGGCGGCGGCAAGGCGACGCTGACCGCCGTCTCGGGCGGCACGCTGACGGCCACGCACAGCGGCAGCACGATCATGCTGACCGACGAAAAGGGTGGCATGGCCCACGTCACGATCCCGGACGTGGTGCAGTCGAACGGCGTCATCCACGTCGTCGACAAGGTCCTGCTGCCGAAGTAGTCAGCCGGCGCGGCGGCCGCAATGGCCGCCCGACCCGCCTCGCGGGTCTACAGCACCTCGCGCATGCGCGAGGTGACTTCCGCAAGGCCGGTCTGGAGCGCCGTGGCCGCCTCTGCCATCTCGTCGGCAGACGCGCCGCTCTTGCCCAGCGCCTCGACGTCCCCCGCCAGCTCGTCGATCCGCATCGCACCGACCGACGCGCTCGCGCCGCGCAGCGAGTGCGCGGCGGCCGCCATGCCCACCGCATCGTGCGCAAGCAGTGCCTTGTCGAGCTGCTTCATGCCGTCGCCGTACGACTCGACGAAGAGTTGCAACACCCGCAGGTACGGCTCGGCGAGACCGCCGAAGAGTTGCAGGCCAGTGGCGACGTCGAAGTCGCCGAGGGCGGCCAGCCTGCCGACCCGGTCGGTCTCGGGATCCGGTGCCGGCGGCGGCGCTGCCGGCACGCCTTCATCGAGCGTGCCCGAACGCGTGTCGGCATGGCGTTCAGGCAGCCACCGCAGCAAGGTGGCGTAGAGCGCATCGGGATCCACGGGCTTGGCAATATGGTCGTTCATGCCGGCCCGAAGGCAGGCATCGCGGTCCTCGCCGAAGGCGTTGGCCGTCATGGCCACGATCGGAACGCTGCGGCAGGCGTCGGTGCCGCGGAGCGTGCGCGTCGCCTCCAGGCCGTCGACCTTGGGCATCTGCATGTCCATCAGGATCAGGTCGTAGCCGCCGCGCTTGCCGAGCTCGATCGCCTCGGCGCCGTCGGCCGCGACATCGACAAGCAGGCCGGCGGTGCTCAGCAACTCGACCGCCACTTCCTGGTTCACGACGTTGTCCTCCGCGACAAGGATGCGCGAGCCGGTGCGGGTGGCGAGCAATGTCTCGAAGGCCGAGCCGATGACTGGGTCGGCCTCTGCTTGCGCCGGCGCTCCTGAGACGACGTCGATCAGCGCGTCGTGAAGCGCCGAGGGCGCCACCGGCTTGATCAGCACGGCCGAGGCACCGGCAGCGAGGGCGGCCTCTTTCAGCCGCGACTCGTCGAAGGCGCTCACCAGGATGGCCCGGAACACCGGTGCCCAGCCGCTGGCGACCAGCTGGCGAAGGGTCTCGATGCCGTCGAGGTCGGGCATCTTCCAGTCGAGCACATGCAGGTCGTACGGCGCCCCGGTCTTGGCCGCGGCCGTCGCCATGGCGACGGCCTCACGGCCGCCGCTGGCCGTGTCGACGCGCATGCCGAGCTTGCGCATCATGTGGCCGAGTGCCTCGCGGGCATCCGGCAGGTCGTCGGCGAACAGGACCCGCAAGCCCGACAACGCTGAACGCTTCTTCGGCATCCCCGGATCGACCGCATGGCCGAGCTTGGCCGTGAACCAGAAACGGCTGCCGAGGCCGGGTTCGCTCGAGACACCGGCCTCCCCCTGCATGAGCTCGGCGAGCTGGCGGGTGATCGACAGGCCGAGGCCGGTTCCACCGTACAGGCGCGTCGTCGAGCTGTCGGCCTGCTCGAACGCGCTGAAGATGGCGTCAAGCCGGTCCGGCGCAATGCCGATGCCGGTGTCGCTCACCTCAAAGCGCACGTTCAGCGTCTCGGCGTGGCGTTCGATCCATTCGCCGCGCAGCGTGACGGAGCCGTGCTGGGTGAACTTGACCGCGTTGCTCAGGAAGTTGAGCAAGGCCTGCGAGAGCCGAGTCGGGTCGCCGTGCATCGCAGGGGGAAGGTCGTCGGTGTCGATCACCAGCTCGAGACCCTTTTCGCGGGCCTGCTCGGCCACCAGCGCGCACACCCGCGACAGCAGGACCTCGGTGGAGAAGTCGCTGTTGTCGAGCCTGAGCTTGCCCGACTCGATCTTCGAGAGATCGAGGATGTCGTTGATCACTCCGAGCAGGTGGTGCGCCGCGTCGGTCACCTTGGCGAGGCGGTCGAGCTGGGCCGGCTCCTGCACGTCTCGGCGCAGCAGGTGCGTCAGTCCGATGATGGCGTTCATCGGCGTTCGGATCTCGTGGCTCATGTTGGCGAGGAAGGCACTCTTGGCGATCGTGGCCGCCTCGGCGCTGCCGCGCGCATCGACGAGTTGCTGGTTGACCAGCCGCAGCGACAGCTCGCCCTTCTTGGTCTCGGTGATGTCGTCGGCCAGGACGATGTAGCCGCGCACGCGGCCTTCGTGCCAGTCGGGAATGTGGTGCACCCAGAAGATGCGGCGCGCGCCGCCGGCGCTGACCTGCTCGCGCTCGAAATGCTGCTCCTCGCCGGCCAGGGCGGCCGCGACACGCGACTCACGATCGCTCCAGCCATCGTCCTTGAAGATGTCGGCCATGCGGCCACCGATCATCGAATCGCGGGGGAGGCCCAGCCAGTCGGCGAAGGCACGGTTCGCGAAGGTGCAGATCCGCTCGCTCGTCCAGTAGGCGACGCGGCCGGGCAGGTTGTCGGCCAGGGTACGAAGAAAGTTCTCCGTGGTCCTCAGCGTGAGGTTTGCCTGGACGAGCTCGGCGGAACGCTCGGCGACCACGTCTTCCAGGTGATCACGGTGGCGCGCCACCTCGGCCTCGGCGAGCTTGCGCGCCGTGATGTCGGTGTGAACCACCACGGCGCCACCCGCGCCGAGGCGCAAGGGACTCACGGTCAGTCCGAACCAGCGCCGCTGCGAAGGCGAACTGCATTCGTACTCGTGCGCGAACGACTCCAGGTCGCCGCCGAGCACGGCGGCGATTCCTGCACCCACGGCGACCGCGTCGGGCTCGCTGGAGGCCGCGGCACGGCAGACCTGCAGGTAGCTGGTGCCGACGTCGTCGCGCTGGCCGAGGCGGGCACCGCTCCTGGCGTTTTCGACCGCGAAGCGGCGCCAGCCCGCGTTGACGTGGACGATCACGCCGGCACGGTCGAGCACGGCCAGGTGGCTCAGCACCGAATCGCCGACCGCCTGGACGAACTTGGCCGATTCGCGCAGGCTGGCTTCGAGCGCCTTCTGGGCGGAGACGTCCTGCAGGGTGGCGAACCAGCGGCCCGCCTGCGGATCGCCTGGCTCGCCTTCGAGCGGCACGACGACGTGGTGGATGTGGATCCAGCTGCCGTCGCCACGCCGCAGCCGGTATTCGTAGGTGCCTCCTGCGCCGCTCTGAGTCGTGTCCAGCAGCCGCGAGCGAATGGCCGCGCGATCGTCGTCGTGTATCCAGTCCAGCCACGCCCGGATGGTGTCCGGCATGTCGCCGCCGCTGCGCCGGAACAGCTCCCGCAAGTTGGGCGAGTAGCTTTCGATCTGACCTTCGGGGCCGGTGATGACATGGCCGAGCCGGGCGATGGTCTGGGCCCGCTCGAGCGCCTCGCCACGCTCGCGCAGCATTCGCTCGAGAGCAAGCTGGGCGCTGATGTCGCGCAGGATCGACGACACCGCCATGACCTGGCCATGCGCGTCGAACACCGGCGACATGGTGAGCGACACGTGCAGCTCCCGGCCGTCGGCGTGGCGCCTGACGGTGTGCGCGATGTGCAGGGTCTCACCTGCAGAGATGCGCTCCCGCTTTTCTTCCAGGCGGGGACCGGCGCTCAGCACCGCGCCGTTCTTCCCGACCGACTGCTCCTGCGTGAATCCGAACAGTCGCGTCGCCGCGCGGTTGGCGCTCGTCACCGTGCCATCGAGGTCCTGGCAGATGATCGCGTCGGCCGACGAGTCGACGATGGCTGCCAGCAGCGCCTGCGAGGCCTGGGCCTTGTTGCGCTCGGTGACGTCGTGGGCCATGCCGAACAGGCCAATGACCTCGCCTTGCAGGTCGTGCAGCGGCCTTCGCGTCACGAGGTAGGTTCGCGTTCCGCTGGTGAAATGCCGTTTTTCCTCGTTGACCACGACCTCGTTGGAGCGCATCACCTCGGCCTCGAGGGCAACGATGTCCTCGGCTTCCTTGCCGGGTCGCAAGTCGTGCACCGTCTTGCCCAGGATCTCGCTCTCCGTCATGCCGAAGACGCTCGCGCCCTCCCGGTTGAACAGCAGGTAGCGGCCGGCAAGGTCCTTGGCGAAGATGATCTCGCTCGACTGCTCGGCGATCGCACGCAGCAGCTGCAGACTCTGCAGCTTTTCGCCTTGCTCGGTTGCGCGCAACCGGGCGTCGCGAAGCCTCTGCCGGTCACCGGTGCGCTGGATCGCAATGACGGTGGCGATGAAGGCCAGTGCGCCGATGAGCGCGATGAGGCCGAGCTCCGGCGCCATCGTCTGCACCACCTCCGCGCGCTCGATCCGGCTCACGACCCACAGGTCGCTGCCTTCGACCGGTCGAACGACGCCGAGCTGGACGCTGCCGCTCCGCCCACGGCCTTCGAATGCGACCCCTCGCGGCAGCTCGCCGCGCACCACCCGTGCGGCGCCCAGCCCCGGCGTGGCGAGCGGCACGGTGCGGCCGTCTTCGATGCCGGTCAGCGTGTCGCCATCGCGCTGCATGAGAAAGGTCTGTGCGGTCGCGCTCGGCATCGGCCACCGGCTCAGCGCAGGCAGCAGCTCCCGCTTCGGGTCGATGCGCAGGACCACCGCGGCGCGCGGCGGCTTGCCCTGGGTGCGCAGCGGCGCGACGATATCGAGGCGCATGGCCGCGGGCTGGCCAGCAACCGCATAGAAGCCGCTGCTCTCGATGGCTTCGGCGGCGATGGATCGACTGACGGCGCTGCGAAGCTGCGGCGAGACGGCGCGCTCGGCACCGGCCTCGGCGGCAACCACGGTGCCGCTGCCGTCGATCACGAGCACCGATTCCGCGCCGATCGATCGGCGGACGGCGGTCAGCCGGTCGATCAGGCGCGCCGTGCCGGCCGCATCACCGCCACTGGACTTGGCGTAGAGCTCGCCGATCGTGTCGCTGCTGGCGAGAAAGCTGCTGACGTCGCGGCGACGCTCCTTCAGCCATCGCGCGACGTCATCGGCGCGCAACTGGGCCACGGCTTCGACGAGATTCCCTTGGGTGCCCATCGCCGCGCGATAACGGGCATACATCGCTCCGGCCGTGAGCAGGGCGATGATCAGCGCCGCCAGGGCCACTCGGCGCAGAGACTCCCCCGGGCGACCTTCAGTAGGCCGTGGGAGCTGGAAACTCAGCGGCATGACAAGGACTTCCCTCAGGTCACCAGACGATACCCCCCGTGTCCGACGGTTCGGCAACCACCATGCCCGAACACAGGGCCCGCGTGACATCGGTCCTCAACTTGCCGCGCTCCTGACCGAAGTCGCTGCTGTCGGCGACGCTCCCCATGCCTTCCCTACCCTCCCAATACGACCCCACATTGGTGATCGCCTCCGTCGCCATCGCGACGTTCGCGGCCTACGTCGCGCTCGACCTGGCCAAGCGGGTTCGCGACAACGGCCCGCGCATGGCGCGCAACTGGTGGATCGGCGGCTCGCTGGCGCTGGGCATGGGCATCTGGTCGATGCACTTCGTCGGCATGCTCGCCTTTTCGCTGCCGATCGAGCTCGGCTACGGCTATCTCCTCACCTCCCTGTCGCTGCTCACCGCCGTCGGCGTCTCTGCCGTGGCCTTGCGCATCGCGATGGCCGCCACGCTGGGCAAGCGCCGGCTCGCGCTCGGCGCCACGACGATGGGCACAGGCATCTTCGCGATGCACTACATCGGCATGGCGGCGCTCGACGTGACGCCAGGCATCGTCTGGAGCCCGGCGCTCGTGGCCGCCTCGCTCGCCATCGCCGTGTCGGCGTCGGCGGTCGCGCTGCTGCTCTTCTTCTGGCTTCGCAAGGCCAGCGACAGGCGTGGCGAAGTGAAGCAGATACTCGCGGCCGCACTCATGGGTGTGGCCATCAGCGGCATGCACTACACCGGGATGGCAGCAGCAGCCTTCCCGGTCGAGACCGTCTGCCTGAGCGCCAGCGCGCTGCGCGGCGGCAGCCTCGACATCCTTGTCATCGCAGCCGCGTTTGCGCTGCTCTCACTGGCCCTGCTGGCCTCGATGTTCGATGCCCGCCTGCAGACCAAGTCGGCGCGCCTGGCCGACTCGCTGCAGCAGGCCAACCTCGGGCTCGATGCCGAGCGTGAGCGCCTCCGCGTCCTCCACGAACTTTCCTCCGACTGGTTCTGGGAGCAGGACAGGAACCTGCGCCTGCTCCACACCTCGGCCGGCTTCCACCCTTACATGCTGCCGGCCGCGAGCTTCGGCAAGCTCCGCTGGGAGCTCGACTGGGTCGACGTTCCGGAGAGCGTGTGGGTCGCTCATCGCGCCGCGCTGGCACGGCGCGAGGTGTTCCGCGATCTGCAGCTGACGCGCATCGACGCGGGCGGGCGTTGGCGGTGGATCAGCATCAGCGGCATGCCCATCTTCGACGCCACCGGCGAGTTCACCGGATACCACGGCACCGGACGCGACATCACCGCGCAAAAGGAAATCGAGCAACGCCAGCGGATGCAACACGAGGCGACGCGCGTGCTCGCCGACGCCAACGCGATCGACGCCGCGCTGCCACCGATCATCGACGCCATCTGCCTGGCGACCCGGTGGCACGCCGGCACATATCGACCTGCCGGCGAGGCCTGCGGCACGCCGGACTTCGCCTGTGAAGTCCGGGCCGGCGAGACCGTGTACGGTGAGCTGCACTTCGAGTTTGGCGCCGGCGCTTCCGTGAATTGCAGCGAGGCCACGCTCGACGCGATCCGATCCATCGGCCTGCAGATCGGCCAGTTCATCGCCCGGCGCCGGGCCGAAGACGACGTCCGCGGCGAGCGCGCCCTGCTCGCCCTGCGTGTGGCCGAGCGCACTGCCGAGCTCACCGACACCAACCTGCGCCTGGAAGCGGCCCGCCTTGCGGCCGAGCAGGCCAACCGCGCCAAGTCGATGTTCCTGGCGAACATGAGCCACGAGATCCGGACGCCGATGAACGGCGTCATCGGCATGATCGAAGTCCTGGCCCACAGCGAGCTCGATGTCGACCAGGCCGATGCCGTGCGCACGATCGCCGCCTCCGGGTGGACGCTGCTGGCCTTGATCGACGACGCGCTCGACTTCTCGACGATCGAGGCCGGCGAGCTCGAGGTCGTGCGCTCGGCGGTGGCCGTTCCGGGGCTCGTGCGCAGCGTCTGCGACCTGCTCGCCCCGGTGGCCGCGGAACGCGGCGTGGATCTTGGCGTCGCCATCGGCGCCGATGTTCCGCCCTGGATCTCGAGCGACCCGGTGCGCCTGCGCCAGGCGCTCGGCAAGCTGATCGACAACGCCATCAAGTTCAGCGCCGGCCGCATCGGAGTGCGTGGCCGGGTCGACGTGCGAGTCGGTCTCGATGGCGGCGAACTGGCCCTTTCGGTCGCAGACAACGGCATCGGCATCGCCGCGGCCACCCTGCCGCGGCTGTTCGCACCGTTCACGCAGGCCGAGTCGTCGACGACGCGCCGCTACGGCGGCACCGGGTTGGGCCTGGTCATCTGCAAGCATCTCGCGACCCTGCTCGGCGGCCGGATCGACGTGTGCAGCGAACCCGGCCGCGGCTCGACGTTTACGCTGACGCTGCCGCTCGACATTGCCACCGACTGCAGCGCCACGACGAGCGCGTTATCACCGGTTGCCCTGCTCGCCCCGCCGGCACTTCCCGTACCGCATCGCCATATCGCACCGAGCGTGGCGGATGCGCGCGCCGCCGGCCAGCTCCTGCTCGTCGCCGAAGATGACCCGGTCAACCAGAAGGTCGTGATTCACCAGCTCGCGCTGCTGGGCTACGCGGCCGAGGTCGCAGCCGACGGCGCCGCGGCGCTCGAGGCGTGGCAACGCGGCGGACATGGCCTCGTCCTCACCGACCTGCACATGCCCGAGCTCGACGGCTACGGCCTGGCGGCCGCGATCCGTGCGGCCGAAGGTGCGGCGCCGGCCGCGCCCCGCGTGCCGATCGTGGCGCTCACCGCCAACGCCCTGCGCGACGAGGCCGCCCGCGTCAGTGCTGCCGGCATGGATGAATACCTCACCAAGCCGATCCGGCTCGCCGTCCTGGGCGCGGCACTGGAGCGCTGGCTGCCGCGCAGCCACGGCGACGATGCAGTCGACCCGTTCGTCGGCCAGGTCGCCACGGCCTCGACATCCGCATCGCTGTCGCGCCCGGTGGTCGACGTCGAGGTTTTGAAGAGCCTCGTCGGCGACGACATGGCGACCGTGCACGAGTTCCTCGCCCAGTTCCTCGACGCGGCGCGGGTCCAGGCCGCCGAGATCGTCGCCTCGAGCCTGGCGGAGGACGATGTCCGCGTCGGCCTCGTCGCGCACAAGCTCAAGGGGTCGTCGCGGTCGGTCGGTGCCATCGGCCTCGGCCATCTCTGCGCCGAGCTCGAGGACGCCAGCCGCTCCGGCAGTCGCGAAGGGCGCGCCGATCGCCGCCGTCGCTTCGAGGCCGAGATGCAGGCGGTCGACGCCTTCATCGCCGGTACGCTCGAGGACTGCGTCGGCTGAGGCGGCAGCCGGTCCAGCCGGCGCGCAAGCTCAGTGGAGGAAAGGTGCCAGCTTGGCCAGCAGACCGTCGCGCGTGAACGGCTTGACGATGAAGCCGGCGGCGCCGACCGCCTTGCTGCGGGCGATGGTCTCGCGGCGCGCGTCGCCGGTGAGCATGATCACGGGAATGTGCGAGAGCGTCGGGCTCGACTTCAGCCACTCGGTCAGCGCCAGCCCGTCCATGCCGGGCATGTTGACGTCCATCAGGATCACGGTTGGAACGATGCGCCGCAGCAGCACGAGCACGGCCGGCGCGCTCGCTGCGAAGGCGAGATCGAAAGACTGCTTTTCGAGTGCCTTGGCGATGAGCTGGGTCGCGAAGGCGTCGTCCTCGACAACGAGCACGACCGACCGCATCGGCACCGCCTTGTCGGCGCGAACGCGCATCTCGGCCACATGCGTCGCGACCTCGTCGCGAAAGCCCGCCGCCCACTTGCCGAGCGGTGCAACGCCTGCGGCCACCTCGCCGACGCCCTGCGTGAGCTGGCGATCGACGACGGCGCCGAGGGCGTGCGCACTCTGCGCCATCGCGACAGCGTCGTTGCCGCCGCGCGCCCGATGCTCGGCGGCCAGGCGACCGAACGCGTTCCAGACCGACATCGCCAGGCGCAGGCCGTCGTGCGATTGAGGCCAGTACAGCACGTAGTCGTCGAACAACTGCTTCTTGCAGAGCTCGAAGGCGGCGCGCGTCTCGTCCTTGCCGCACAGGATCACGGTGCGGTGCGGGTGGCCGTGGGCGAAACTGCTCAGCCGCAGCAGGCCGTGGCAGTACGCCTGCGAACGCTCGATCGCATCGAAGGCGAGCACCACGACGTCGGGCCGGAATCGCTCGAAGTCGGCGATCGCCAGGTCGGGCTGCGTCGAAACCTCGACGACCGCAAATTCCACGGCCAGGGCACGGAGAACCTGTGCCGCGTCGTCGGCGTTGTCGCTGACGACGAGGACCCGCGCGGCTTTGGCGTTAGCGGACACGACGCGGCTCGTGCGCCGAAGCAGGCTGCGTCGCACGAGTGGCAGTGCCCACCCATCGCTCGACGGCGGCACGAAGCGCGGCCAGGCTCGGCGGCTTGGTCATGCAGGCGTCCATGCCGCAGGCAGCGCGACGGGCGGCATCGCATTCGGTGTCGGCTTCGCCGCTGCCGGCAGTCAGGGCGACGATCGGCATGCGCTCGTCGCCCTCCTCGTCGCGGATGAGCGAAGCCAGCCCATAGCCGTCGAGCCCGGGCATCTGCAGGTCGGTCAGCAGCATCGCGTAGTGGCCACTGCGCCAGGCCGCGGCCGCGGCGGCGCCGTTGTCGAAGGCCGTGGCCTCGCAGCCGAGCAGGCCGAGCTGAAACACCAGCAGTTCACGGCTGACGGCGTTGTCTTCCGCGACGAGGATGGCTGCGCCCATCGCCGACCTCAGGCGCCGGCGTGGGTCGCGAACGCGCCCGGCGCGATCAGCCGCAGCTTGTCTTCGAGCACGGCGCGGCTGAACGGCTTGACGAGGTACGACGCGGCGCCGGCCTGGATGCAGCGGACGATGTCTTCCTTGATCGCCTCGGCGGCCACCATCAGCACCGGCAGGTGACGCAGGCGCGCGTCGGTCTTGATGGCCGAGAGCAGCTCGAAGCCGTTCATGGTCGGCATGTCGATGTCGCTGATGACGAGGTCGTACTTGCCCGCGCGCAACTGCTCGAGCGCGACGACGCCGTCGGCGGCTTCGCCGACATCGTCGAAGCCGATCTCGCGGAGCTGGCCACGGACGATGCGGCGCATCGTCAGGAAGTCGTCGACGACGAGGATGCGCACGCTAGCGGACCGTTCCGGCAGGGGCTCTCGGTTCGTCGGCACCGGTCTCGGCCTCGCCCTGGTTGGGCAGCAGCTGCAGCAGCCGGTCCTCGGCGTCGCGGTTCATGACGATCACGCTGATGCGGCGATTCATCGGGCTTTGCGGATCGCCCGGCACGAACAGATGGCTCGAGGCCATGCCCTGCACCAGCAGGACGCGGTCTTCGGGCAGGCCGCCGGCCACGATCTCGCGGCGCGAGGCGTTGGCGCGGTCGCTCGAGAGCTCCCAGTTGCCGTAGCCGCGGTCGCCCCCGCCGAACGGCTGGGCGTCGGTGTGGCCTTCGAGCGTGATGCGGTTCGGGACATCGCTGAGCGAGTGGCCGATCTCCTTCAGGAGCTCGTGCATGTAAGGCTTCACGACGGCGCTGCCGCTGTCGAACATGGGCCGGTTCTGCTCGTCGACGATCTGGATGCGCAAGCCGTCGCGCGTCATGTCGAGGCGGATCTGCGACTTCATCGCCGCCAGCTTCGGGTTGGCGGCGATCGCTTCCTCGACGCGCTTCTTGAGCGCCTCGAGGCGGGTGATCTCGGCGTGCTTCTGCTCGGCCTCGAGCGACTTGATGTTGAGCAGCCGGCGCTTGGCCGGCACGTCGCCGTTGCGAACCTGGCCGGTCGTGCGCGTCAGGTCGGTGCCACCGCCGCGCACCACGTGCGACGAGTCGCCCGAGCCGCTGCCGCCCTGCAAGGCGACTTTCAGCGGCGCGTTGAAGAAGTCGGCGATGCCCTTCTTGTCGCCCTCGGTGGTCGAGCCGAGCAGCCACATGAGCAGGAAGAACGCCATCATGGCCGTCACGAAGTCGGCGTAGGCGATCTTCCAGGCGCCCCCGTGCTTGGCGTGGCCGCCCTTGCGGACCCGCTTGATGATGATCGGCTGAAGCTTCTTGGAGTCGCCGGCCATGTCAGGTCTCTCGTTCGGGGCTGGCGGACGCCAAGGACGCGGCGCGGTGGCCTGCGCTCACGGCTGATGAGCGACGCTCGGCCTGCGCCGGAGCGGGCGAGTGGGGCGTTCTGCGGAGCGAAGTCAAGGAGGAGGCGAGGGCCATACCTGGTCCTCGCCGGGGGACATGAGCGCAGCAGAGCGCCGCGCTCGCCCGATCCAGCGGCCCGGAGGTCAAGCCTTCTTCCCCTTCACGTGGCCTTCGAGCTCGGAGAAGGTCGGCCGGTCTTTCGAGTACAGCACCTTGCGGCCGAACTCGACGGCCACCTGCGGCGCGTAGCCCTGCATGCTGGCGAGCAGCGTGGTCTTGATGCACTGGAGTTCCTTCGAGCTCTCGTCGACCTTCTGCTCGATCAGGCCGCCGAGCGGCTCGACGACGGCGTAGGCCAGCAGGATGCCGAGGAAGGTGCCGACCAGCGCCGAGCCGATCATGCCGCCGAGGATCGCCGGCGGCTGACCGACCGAGCCCATGGTGTTGACCACGCCGAGCACGGCCGCCACGATGCCGAAGGCCGGCAAGGCGCCGGCCAGTCGTGCCAGGGCGTTGACCGGGCCGTGGGCCTCGTTGTGGTGGGTCTCGATCTCGCTGTCCATCAGGCTCTCGATCTCGTGCGAGTTGAGATTGCCCGAGACCATCATGCGCAGGTAGTCGGTGATGAACTCGACCAC
>JBDTCA010000329.1:0-2769 GCA_039923815.1 Caldimonas sp.
CCCATGAAGCTCACCGTCACCCTCCGACCGATCGTCGCCGCGGCCGCCCTGCTCGCTGCCGGGCAAGCCTTCGCGCAAATCACGTTCTACGAGAACGAGGGCTTCCGCGGCCGTGCCTTCAGCACCGACCGCCAGCTCGCCGACTTCAAACGCCAGGGTTTCAACGACCGGGCCTCGTCGGTGGTGGTCGATCGCGGCCGCTGGGAGGTCTGCCAGGACGCCCGCTTCGGCGGTCGCTGCGCGGTCCTGCGCAAGGGCAGCTACGACTCGCTGCAAGGCCTGGGCCTCGACGACAAGATCTCCTCGGTGCGCCCGGTCTCGGGCCGCCGCCAGTACGCCAACGACGCCCCGCAACCGCTGGCTGCACCGAACTACGAGTACCGCCAGCGGCCCAGGGAGCGCCTGTTCCAGGCCAACGTGACCTCGGCGCGTGCGGTCGTGGGCCCGCCGGAGCAGCGCTGCTGGATGGAGCGCCAGCAGGTGCAGGAGCGCCGCGACCTGAACGTGCCCGGCGGCATCATCGGCGGCGTGCTCGGCGGCATCCTCGGCCACCAGATCGGCGGCGGCAAGGGCAACACGGTGGCCACCATCGGCGGCGCCGTCGGCGGCGCGGCACTCGGCGCCAACGTCGACCGCATCCGTGACCCCAGCGGCAACCGCCAGGACGTGCGGCGCTGCGAGAACACCGCCAGCGGCACGCCGCAGTACTGGGACGTCGCCTACAACTTCCGCGGCGTCGATCACCACGTGCAGATGAGCGCGGCTCCGGGCCAGACCATCTCCGTCAACAGCAGCGGCGAGCCGCGACAGTAGGCGGTGTTCGCGGCGCTGCCGCCCTGAGCGTCAACGCGTTCAGGGCGGTATCGCGAAGGCTGCGCAGGGGTCGCCGCGCTCGGACGGCGGGATGCGGACGACGGCGTCGAATGCTGCGGTTGGCACGATGTCGTCCCCCTCTTCCAGGAAGCCGACCGAGAACGCCCGTCGCACATCGGCGGCCAGCCAGCGCGGCACGCCGAGGTCGCGACGGACGTGACCGTTGCCGGCGATCAGCACCACGCCGTGCCCGCCCTGGCGGCGGACGACGTCGGCCATGACGGCGTCGCGCGCGAACTGCGCATTGGCCATGCGCGGCCACATTGCCATCGGCAGTGCGTGGCAGTGGCCGAAGTCGATCTCGCTTTCCTGACCCGCCTGCAGGTCGGCCGGCACCGGCCGGTCGAGGCCGAGCTCCGCCATCGAGGCCGAGTCGATCGCCGCCGCGATGCCGCCTTTCACGATCTTCGACGTATCGGCATTGGCGAGATTGGCGGCGACCAGCGGGACGTCGTAGCGCAAGGCCAGCGCCACGACCGGGCGATAGAAGTCCCAGTTCCAGCCGCCACCCATCTTCGAAGGCGTGGCGGCTGCGTCGATCACGTGCTGAGCGTCGTCCGGCCGCTCGCGCCGCGCCCGTTCGATGTCCCTCTGCCGCCCCCGGTCGAACTGTTCCATCGCGATCGCCGGCCGCCAGCCTGCCTCGAAAGCGCGGCGGAGCACCTCGAGTCGCAGCCGATGGCCCTCGGCGTTGTCGTGGACCTCGCCGAGCAGCACGATGGCGCTGCCGCGAAGCCGCGGCTCCCAGGCGTACGGCGCATCGGACCGGACGGTGGTCGTGCACGCCGCCAGGCCGAGCGTGAACGCGAGGAAAGCCCTCTTTCCGCTCCACCCCCTCGAGTCAACGCGCACGCCTGTCATCGGCCGATGATGCCCGGCGCGGGCCAACCACCCGCCGGGCGGCGGCATGCGAGAAGTGTGCTTTTCTCCCCGGAGCTCGTCCGATCCGCGGCAGCGTTTGCTGGCAACCTTCCCGGATGACTGCAGCCTTCACCGAAGACCAAGCCCTCGCCTACATGCACAAGCTGCTGGCGGCCATGAGCCAGGCCGGCGGCTCCGACCTCTTCATCGCCGCCGATTTCCCGCCGAGCATGAAGACGCAGGGCGCGATGAAGCCGCTGACGACGCAAAAGCTCACTGCCGAAGTGACCAAAATGCTGGCGCGCTCGCTGATGAACGAGACCCAGCGCGACGAGTTCGAGCACGAGATGGAGTGCAACTTCGCCATCTCGATTCCGGGCGTGTCGCGCTTTCGCGTCAACGTCATGGTGCAGCAGCGCAGCGTCAGCATGGTGATCCGCACCATCGCCTCGGAAATCCCGAACTTCGAGAAGCTGAAGCTGCCCGAGATCCTGAAAGACGTGGTCATGGCCAAGCGCGGCCTGGTCCTCGTGGTCGGCGCCACCGGTTCCGGCAAGTCGACCTCTCTGGCGGCCATGATCGATCACCGCAACCGCTCCTCGGCCGGCCACATCATCACCGTCGAGGACCCGATCGAGTACGTGCATCCCTCGCAGATGAGCCTGGTGACGCACCGCGAGGTCGGCATCGACACCAAGAGCTGGCACCACGCGCTGAAGAACACCTTGCGCCAGGCGCCCGACGTGATCCTGATCGGCGAGATCCGCGATGCCGAGACGATGGAGCACGCGATCGCCTTTGCCGAGACCGGCCACCTCTGCCTCGGCACCCTGCACGCCAACAGCGCCAGCCAGACCATCGAACGGATCATCAACTTCTTCCCCGAGGAGCGCCGGAAGCAGCTGCTCATGGACCTCTCGGCCAACCTGCGCGGCATCGTCTCGCAGCGGCTGGTGCGCCGGGAAGACGGCAAGGGCCGCTCGGCCGCGATCGAGATCCTGCTCAACACGCCGACCATCGCCGAGCGCATCTTCC